>QZKU01000067.1 GCA_003598085.1 Candidatus Abyssobacteria bacterium SURF_5 | reverse complement strand
GAATCACGGATGTCATTCTTCGGCAAGCTCCAAATATCTCAAAAATTAAATGATCAATGTAAAATCGTATGCATCAACAAAATCTCTGCTTTCGCAGGATTGACGGGTTACCCTGACTTGTTGATACCGTTCTGTCATCGGCGCCAAACCCATTATAGGACAGTCTCTTAGTCCCCCTTTTCCAAAAGGGGAAATTCAAGAGAGCGGCAGAATACAGTCCGCACAAAAAACAGTCAGGCTCGCCTTAAGCGAATGGCGTTAGGTTGAGTCCCTGTATGATATGTCATAATCTGCCGGCTGTCAAAAAATTGAGGACGAACGGGCGCCGTAACCTCATTTTTCCCGACAGGAAGGTCGGTGGCGAATATGGCGAGGTTAACAGGGGTGATCTTACTGCGTTTCGGAGTTTTGCAGGGGAAGCGTAATTTCGACGGTGGTTCCCTGCTTGATTTTGCTCGCGATCGCAAGCCGGCCCTCATGCGCCTCGATGAGTTTTTTACAGATGGGGATGCCGAGTCCTATTCCTCTGGTTTTTGTGGTGAAGAACGGTTCATAGATTTTATGAATCGTTTTTTCATCGATTCCACAGCCGGTGTCGGAAACGCAGATTTTGAGCAAGGCGGTCCGTTCGCTTTCGAAGGGGCGCCCGGAGATTGTGAGGGTTCCGCCGTTCGGCATGGAATCGGCCGCATTTGAGATGATATTGGCAAAGACTCTTGTCAATTTTTGGGCGTCGGCGAAAATCTGCGTTTGTTCGACGTCGATCCGGACGGAGATATTGCGGAGTTTATGATCGACAAGGGTCAGTGCGTGCTGAACGATGTCGCGGATTGACCACCAGGAACGGTCGACGGTGACCGGTCGCACGTAATGCAGCAACTCCGTGATGACGCTATCCATAAGTTTTGAGCCGTACTCGATTTCTTCAACGATATTCGGAATCTCCGGATTCTGCGGGATATGTCCCAGCGCTCTCTGCAGATTTTCGATTCCAAAGGTGATCATGTGCAGCGGATTTCTGATCTCGTGGGCCACGACCGACACCATCTGTCCGATAGCCGCCAGAGTCTGCGCCTGTCGCAGTTCATCGACCTGTTTCTTGACCGTTTCCTCGAGACTTTCGGAGAGTTGTCGGTATCGGGCCTCGCTGATGCGCAGGGCCTGCTCGGCCTGTTTGCGCTCGGTGATGTCCTGTGCGGTGCCGAATCCGCCGAGCAGAGCGTCCGTTTCGTCGAATTCGAGTTCCGCCTTCTCGCGGACCCACTTGACGGCGCCATCGACGATGATTCGGTGCTCGATGTCGTAGGGGGCGCCGCTCACGGCGGCATTCCATTTGCGATCCACGTACTCGCGGTCATCCGGATGAACGCAGTCGAGAAATGTTTCATACGTCAACGGCGTTCCCTCGGGAATGCCATATATCCGGTAAGTTTCGGCGGACCATCGCAACTCATTCCGCCGCACGTCGAGACGCCAACTGCCGGTATGCGCCACCGCCTGCGCGCGGTTCAGGTCTTCCTCGCTCTCGCGCAGAGCTGTCGTCCGTTCGGCGACGCGTTGCTCAAGCACCTGATTCAGGTTCTGCAGGGCTTCCCGCGCCTGTTTCTGTTCCGTGATATCGATGCCCATTTCGAGGATGAGCGTCGAGCCGTCCGAATCGACGAAGGGGAAGTCGTATATGTAGTAGTTGCGCCCGTCCGGTCCGAGCCATTCCCACTCGTGAGGAGCCATGGTTTTCAGGACCTTGAACGTGTCGCAGACTTCGCATGGCTCCGTCCGATTGAAGAGGTATTCGAAGCAGCGGCGCCCATAAGATTGGCCGAAGCGCTCGCGGAAGAAGCGGTTATCAAATTCCACGTGATAATCGGGCGTGAGCAGCACCACATAGGCGGGCAGCATCTCGAGGACGTCAAAAAATCTTTTCCGTTCGGCCTTGACGGCCTGCTCGCTCGCCCGCAAGGCGATTTCCGCGGCGGTACGGCGGGATACTTCCTCTTTCAACTCTTTGACCGCCTGAATCAGTTGCGCCGTTCTTTCGTTAACGCGCATTTCCAATTCATCGTGGGCTTTTTGCAACTCCTCTTCCGCGCGAACGCGCTCGGTCACGTCGCGGAATACAAGGATGACGCCGATGATGTCACCGTTATCATCTCTGATGGGCGCGGCGCTGTCATCAATCGGGATTTCGGCGCCGCTTCTGGTTATGAGTATTGTATGATTGGCGAGACCCTGGATAGTGCCGTCGAGAAGAACTTTTGAGACGGGGGACTCCACCGGCCGGTGCGTGTTGAGGTTGATTATTTTAAAGACTTCATGGAGTTCTTTATGCCGGACTTCCTCGAGACTCCAGCCGGTTAGAGCTTCGGCAACGGGATTCATGAACGTAATCAGGCCGCTCCTATCGGTGGCGATGACGGCGTCTCCGATGCTTCGGAGCGTTGTCGAGAGCCATTTCTCGCTTTCTCTCAGCCTTCTCTCCATCGTATGCTTGTACAGCGCCATATCGATCGTAATGTGCAATTCCCGTTCCTGGAAAGGCTTCACGATATAGCCGAAGGGCTCTGTTTTCTTTGCGCGCTGAAGCGTATGCTCGTCCGCGTATGCGGTGAGGTAGATGACGGGAATATCGAAGCGGGTGCGGATGTCTTCCGCGGCCGTCACGCCGTCAACGTCTCCCTGCAGCATGATATCCATCAGAATCAGGTCGGGACGCGTCTCCCTTGCCATGCTGATGGCTTCCTTCCCGGTTGAGGCAACACCTGAAACCGTGTATCCGAAAGACTCCAGTCTCTGTTGCATGTCCAGAGCCTCGATGCCTTCGTCCTCGACTATTAGTATCTTTGCGTCAGGCATTGCTTGAATTCTCCTCCCGCGCCGGCCCAAACGTGATCTTGAATTCGGCGCCGGCGCCGGTTCCCATCTCAATCGTTCCGTTCAGTTGTTTCACCAGCACGGTCACCAATTGAAGTCCCAGGGATTTGGACTTATGTATTTCAAAACTCTCGGGAAGGCCGACACCGTTATCGGCGACAATCAAGACGAACCGGCCGCCGAGATCGCGAAGCAAATCGATGCGGATCTCGCCCTTTCCGCCTTCAGAGGAAGCTGAAGCGGCGGGAAAAGCGTACTTGAGCGAATTCGAAACGAGTTCGTTGATAATCAATGCGCAGGGAATTATTGAATTTACGTCGAGCGAAAGGTTTTCCACGTCTATTTTGGGTTTTATGACTCTCTCGCTCACGCCGTAAGACTGAAACAGGTTAGCGATAATCTTTCCGATATAGTCCGGCAGATCGATCGTTGTAAGCGAATCGGACTGGTATAATTTTTCGTGGATGAGAGCCATCGAGAAAACGCGGTTCTGGCTCTCTTTGAACAGCGCTATTGCCTGTTCATCCTTCAGATAACGGAGTTGCAGGTTGAGCATGCTGTGGATGATTTGAAGGTTATTCTTGACACGATGATGTATTTCCTTAAGGAGCACTTCCTTTTCCTTCAGCGATTTCTTCAGCCTGTCCTCCGCCTTTTTTCGTTCGGTAATGTCGCGAGCGACGTGAATGGACCCGATGAGTTTGCCCTCCTCGTCGTAAAGCGGAGTGGTGCTCACGAGGAAATCGCCTTTAAGGCGAGGCTCGTGCACCTCGGCCTGATGTTCGTTTCCGTCACGACAGGTGAGAGTATGCGGACAGGGATCGGGCGGACATGTCATCCCGTGGACGGCCTCATAGCAGCGCTGTCCGATGCACTGTTGGGGCGAGACGCCGAGGCGGTCAGCCATCGCCTTATTGACGCGCACGATGCGGTGATTCAGGTCCAGGATCGCCATCAGATCGGGGACGGTGTCGAAGGTCAGCTCCCATTCTTTCTTCGCCCGAATGATGACCTCCTCGGCGCGCTTGCGCTCGGTCATATCGGTTGCGATCCCCAGCACGGATTGAACCTCGCGCCCCTGTCCGGATTCGGGTGCGAGCCTGAGATAAAAAGTCCTCGTTCCCTTTTCCAAGGGCAAGTCAAATTCCAGGTCCTTGCTCTTTCCCGTGTGGAAGACCTCGCGAACGGCGCCATCCCACAAGGCGCTCATGTGTGCGGGCATTCCCGCCTCTGCGTTGGTTTTTCCGATGAAATTCCCGGACGGGATGCCCGTGATCGCCTCCGCCGCGTGACCGAGGTAAACGACCCGCAGATCGGCGTCGTAGCGCATGAGGATCGACGGCACGTTTTCCGCAAGCGAACGGTATCTCTCTTCACTCTCCCGCAGCGCCTGCTCATGATATGCCCGTTGCAGAGCCACGACTGCAATTTCGGCGAGCGCGCCGGCCACGGATGCATCGTCCTCGGCAAAGTCATTCGGTTTATTTGCCAGGCCGAGCAGGCCGATCGTCTTTCCATCAAGATTCATCGGCGCAAACATGACATTGCGCACGGCGACATGCCCTTGCGGCATGAAACGCATCCACGCGCTGCCGGCGAAATCGTTGTCATAGACGACTCGTCCGGTCGTGTAGGCTTCCGCGCGCAGCCCGCGAACCGGCATCGGCAGTCGAGGGTCGACGTCGCACGGTAGTCCGCCGGATTCGAGGAACACCACCTTGTTTTCACGGCCGTCCTCCGAGAGGAGCGCCAGATAGCCGGAGGTCGCGCCCGTTACCTCGCAACACACCTCGAATATCCGCCGGGCGGCGTCTGCGAAAGACGATTCTTCGCGTACGGCGCGGGAGGCCTTGAGGAGAGCGGTCATCTGGCGTTCTCGCGTTTCGGCCTCGACGAGGGCATTTTCGAGCCTCTGTTCGGTCTTCTTGCGATCGGTTATATCCGCAAAGAGGACCGCGAATTGTCCTGGCGCCGGCCGATAAGCGAAAACCTGGTAATGGCGCTTGAGGGGGGCCGAATATTGGTCGAAGCGGGCGGGTCGGCCGGAGAGCGCGACACGGCCATAGGTTTTGATCCAATGCGTCTCGATGTCGGGCAGCACTTCGCGAATGGTCTTGCCGATGACATTGCTGCGCTTGAGGCCGGTGAGCCGCTCGAAGGCGGGGTTCACCTCCAGGAACCGATAATCGCAGGGTTCGCCCCAGTCATCGCAGATGACTTCATGAAGAGCGAAGCCTTCCGTCATCTCATTGAACAACGACTGAAAGCGCCCCTCGCGGTCGGCCTCCCGTTTTTTCAAATCTGCGATTTGAGACCGGATTGTCTTCAGTTCCTCGGAGGGCTTTTGCCTGGATTCCTCTGAAAGATTCACGAAACCACCTTGAAGGGATCAAAAGGCATGTTCTGCCACTGCGTTTAGGCAGGTAACCTACTTTGATCGTAGCACAGATCAGGTGCCCTGTCAATTTTAAGTAAAACGAAAGACAATCCGTCTGTCCGAGGCGATGCTGTTGGAGTGTGGATGGCGAAGACAGCGGATTTTCTCGCCGTCTCGACCGGGTAGGGAGGAGTTGACAAGTGTCCGTTTCTGGAAAAATTCCACTTCGCCTTTGGCGGCTTCATGCCGACTCGAGCATCCCAGCCGGATAAAGCTGTCATCCCTGTCCAAGATAATCGCAGAACGACATCTCAGAGATTAAAAACCTGCGGTTTTTCAAGGTTCCCTTGTCTGCTGAAAATGACTTTTCCCCAATGTGTTGATCTAAGAAGAAACGTCTCAAACAGGAGGTAACAGAGATAACGGAGGAAAAAGATATTCCCGTTTTTTGTTTCCTCTGTTACCTCCTGTCGAAAGATTCCTTCTTCTTCTTTCTTCTGCAATATCCATCGGATCGGCGTAACGTTCGGGACCATATTCTGCTCTTGAAAATTATCTTGGACAAGAGTGAAATGTTATCTCAAAACTCCAAAGTCTGGTTGGGGCTTCACCGCTGCTACGCAAGCCCCGGAAAGAAGTAGCCTACTTCGAATTTGGCCGTTTGGGGGCTGTCGGAGCCGTGGACGATGTTGTTCTGGATGTTGGCGCCCCAGAGCGCGCGGATGGTGTTGGGGACGGCTTTTTTCGGATCGGTCGCGCCGTTTATTTCACGGACGACGTCGATGGCGTTGTCGCCGCGCCACGCCATGACGACGGACGGGCCGGAGGTCATGAATTCAACCAGTTCTCCAAAGAAGGGGCGCTCCTTATGGACGGCATAAAACCCTTCAGCCTTCTGGCGCGACATGTGGAGGCGTTCGATGGCCATAAGTTCGAGGCCGGCCTCTTCATAGCGCTGGATGATTTTTCCGACGAGTCGTTTTTGAAAGCCGTCAGGCTTGACGATTGAGAGGGTTGTTTGGATGTTTGATTTGGTCAAGGTGTTGTCTCCGGTTGAATTGGGCGGCCATGGGGTCGCACCTATAATTGTACGAACCGGGCACGGCACGCCGTGCCCCTACGTCGAGGGACACAAGCGCCACGCCGGTAATTGTGCACGAATGGTCTGACTATACATTGGAGGGCCCGCAGCGTCGCCCACCGTACTATTTGGTGAAGCGGGCACCGCGCGCCGCGCCCTACAGGGCCTTTCGGACCTTACATAGCCGGACCGAGTAGGCATATCCAGTTGTACGATGCCGTACCTGATTAAACAACGGGCGGCCACACGGGGCCGCCCCTGCATGCTGATATGAGAAATCTATTAGTCGATATGGTTATGGCTGGCGTCGTATGCCCTGATATAAGAGTCGCTGTAAATCGCCTTGTTCATCAACAATTCCGCGGTAATGAACGCATCGCGCATTTCCTTGTCGGCCGCATCCATAATGGCGGCATCGAGCCCGTTCATGACGGCCATGCTCAGCCAGATGCGGGTGAGCAGCTCGCGTTCCTTGGCGCCCTGCCCGAGGTTGCTGAGCCCGACCACGATATGAGGAGGCGGGCTGCTCAGGTAGGCGAACTGTTTGATGGCCTCGAGAACGATCGGCGCCTGATCCTGCGCGACGTTGGCCGGCATGACGATGGGATCGATGTAGAGCTTGTCCATGTCGATTCCGAATTCCATGGCTTTTGCGGCGATCAGGGCAGCGGTTTCGACGCGGGCGTCGACGGTCTTGGGAATCCCCTTTTCATTGATGGTAAGCCCAATGATGGAGGCATTATATTCCTTGGCCAGCGGCATGTACTTGTCGAGCTTGGCTTCCTCTCCCTTGGTCGAATTCATAAGGATCGGATTCTTGCAGACCTGCATGGCGGCCTTCATGACGTCGAACTTTGGAGTATCGATGCTGAGGGTGATGCTGGTAACTTCCTGAACGGCCTCGACCAGCCAGACCATGACCTCGAGCGGTTTGTCCGATGCCGGCCCGACGTTGATATCTAGTGCGTTAGCGCCGGCCTTCACCTGATCGAGGGCGACCTTCTGAATAATGGACTTATCTTTGGTCTGGATGCCCTTGCGCACGTCCAGGAACATTCCGTTGAGTCTTTCGCCGATTACAAACATTCTCTCCTCCTTCTCTTCCAGGGGGTCAGACCTACACATTTTACAAATGCCCATAACAAGTCTTGTAAAATGTGTAGGTCTGACCCCCTGGTCTTTCCTATTTCGCTGAAAGCTCCGCCACGAGTTTTTTGAAGCTGCTGACGGCTTCCGGATGGCGCATGACCATGAGCTCGCCGCCGGATTGCAGGAGTGTGGCTGCGCACGTGGCTTCCCACAGTGGTCCGCGTTTCTTCAGGTCGCCCCACGCCGGGAATTCCTGCGCTGAGGCTTTGGCTTCTTTCACGCGCCAGGTTTCGGGGCCGACGGTGCAGATGACAGGCTGAGCGAGCATCCTGTCGCCCGAGAGCCCGGCGGTACGACCGCGTTCCATGATCGAGTAGCTGTACTCCATGCCGTATCCGAGGGCGCCGGTCGCGGGGAAGATGACGATGTCCTCGAGTTTGAATCCCATTTCGGAAATGAGGATATTCACCTGCTTGGCGATGTTGATATCGAGCGGGGATTCGCCGATGATCTTGTGGCCGTCGGCGAGACATGAGGCGGTGAGGGTCTTATAATTTTTTTCGACCGCCGTTCCGAGCAGGCAGTTTTCGCCTTTGGCCGTCTCGCTGACGCTCGGCATTACGTCGTTGTCCTTTTTGAAGTCGCCGCATCCCCAGATAATGAGGGGGACACCGACGGCGTTGAGCACGTCTTTGACGACGCCGGCGGTCTCATTGGCGGAGCGGTTCTCGAAATCGGGATGAACGCCCCTCAGCATGAGGCAGATGAGCTCGGCGCCGTATTCGACTGCACGCTTCGCCCATTTGGCAGGGTCGTTCCACACATCGCCATAGGCATCGGCCAGCGGTTCGGCCCAGCCGTTTGGGGCGACGTCGTTCACTTCAATCGCGATTGCCGGAGGATTGGGCCAGGAACCCTCGAAATTCAGGTATGGCAACGTGCTGCTCCCCCCTATGGTCACGGTTTTCTCTCGGGTCCCGCCTTGCGCCTTTGTGGCGCCGATGGTAACCGTGTTCACCTTGGTTGTCCACTTTTCGGCTATGTTCTCCATACGTTCCTCCGTTTCTCAACGAGTTATAAGAAAACTTCCATTCAATTCCTAATTGACCGACGGAAACAGTTCCAGGTTGGTATGCGGCAAGAACAGAGCGGAACTGTATTCATCCATGAACTGCAGGTTGCTGCTCAGGTCGATGTACGTCATTTTTTGGGCGATTCGCTCGACCTCGGCGAACGCCTCCTTCGACAATATCGCCAGCTTTGCGCCGTTGAGCGAGCTGTTGCCGATAAATCTGACTTTCTCAAGCGGGATATCGGGTAAGAGCCCGATGGCGACGCCGGCGGATAGATCGAGATAATTGCCGAATCCGCCCGCGATATACAGGCGTTCGAGGTCGTGAAAACCGAGGCCCATGCTCTTGATGAGAACGGATGCGCCCGCAAAAACGGCCGCCTTCGAACGGACCAGATTGTTGATGTCGGGCTGCGTGATAACGATGTCGCGCCCCATCGCGGTCTCGTCGGCATAGGCGATCACGTATTCGACGGTATCATCTTCCGACTTTCTCAGCCGGCTGCAGAAGCCGGGGTCGGAGAATTTGGCGGTTCTGTCGACGACTTTTTGTCTGCGCAGCTCGGAGATGACATCGATCAGGCCGGACCCGCAGATGCCGCGGGGTTTCTCTTCGGCGATGACGACCATTTGAACGGACTCTCCGCCGTCGCTCACCTTGATTTTCTCGATAGCGCCATGAGTGGCCCTCATGCCGAATTTCACTTCGCCGCCCTCGAATGCAGGGCCTGCCGAAGCGGAGCAGCAGACCATCCACTCGCTATTGCCGACGACGATCTCGCCGTTCGTGCCCACGTCGATGAGCATCGAGAGCTCATTGGAGCGGTAGATGCCTGAGGCGAGGACTCCGGAGACGATGTCGCCGCCCACGTAGCTGCTGACGGCGGGAACCGCGTACAGCAGGCCGCGCGGATTGATCTGGATGCCGACTTCGATCGCCCTGATGGGCGGGATGAAGGCCGCGGCCGGTATGTAGGGTTCGCGCCTGATATTGGAGGAGTCGAGGTCCAGCAGGAAGTGCATCATGGTCGTATTTCCTGCGCAGAGCACGCAGGTTACGTCCTGGATACTGACATCGGCCTCGGTAACGATGTTGTTAATCAGCATATTGAGGTTGCCGACAATGGCCTCGTGCAAACGCTCGCGGCCGCCCACCTCTTCCTTGGCGTAAATGAGCCTGGTGATGACGTCTTCGCCGAAGGCGATCTGCGAGTTGTACGTCGCGTCGGTCGCGAGCACCTTCGAGGTGGTGAGGTCGATGAGATGTGTGACGACGGTCGTCGTTCCGACGTCGACCGCGACGCCGTAATTTCGGGCCGAGGTATCGCCTTCCTCGATCTCGAGGACCTCGATGGTGCCCCCGCGCTCGCCGAGCGTGCAGGTGATTTTCCAGTCGCCGCGCCGCAGTACCTGCGGGACGCGCCGGATGTTTTTGAGGCCGGTCTGCATGATGGGGGCGTCCACCTTTGAACGGATCGAGCGAAAGAGGCGGCTCAGGTCCGACAGGCTGTCCTGGAGAGAGGGGACGGGCACGTCGAGGAAAATCTTCTCTGTGAGCGGCGCGTGCGCGAAATCATACTTGGTCAAATCGACTCTGGCCAAACCACTGAAGCGCTGCGCATCCTGGTCGATAAGGATTTTCTTGCCCTCCATCCGCGACTCGATGGGAACTTCGACGACGAGGTCGCTGCGCGGATGGCTCGCGCACGCAAGCACATAATTGCGCTGCACTTCTTCGCGTGACAGCAGCATATGCTGTTCTTCGAACACCTGCCCCTGCGAGATGATAACGCGGCACTTGCCGCAGATCATGTCGCCGCCGCACAGGGAATGGACATAGACGCCCGCACGCTGAGCGGCGTCGAGTATGGTCTCATCAGGGGAGGCGGCTGCCGTTTTTGCGTCGGGCATAAATGTGATCTTATACTCAGCCACTCGTCAACTGCCCCAATTGGCCTTCAGGTAAGACGGGATGCCGGAAGATTCCTTCGGGCCCACAACTACTTCCCATCCGGTTTCTTCCTGAAGCTTGCCGCTTTCGACCGCGATCAGGCCCGGAATGATGACCTTCTTGTGAGGAGCGATCTTTTCGACCTCGTGTTTCTTCATTGCGGCCGCAATCTGATCGGTCGTGAATTTTTCCGCCGCCCATGCCGTGAGGACGGAGGTGCCTTCGGTATCGACGACGAGGATATTGGTCGGCACTTTCGAGCTTTCAACGTCGCCTTCAACGGTGTAATAGGTGAGCGAGAAGTTGGTTGTAATCATAAGCGGCGACTTGTCGGTGGTCTCGCCGACGCGATGGATGCCGGACTCGACCTGGATCGGGCTTCTCGGGTCGGTATATATGTTCATGCGGACGGTGAGCAACGGCATGAGCTGCCATGGCTCGATGGCATCGGTCACGACGATGCCGGCATATTTTGCCATGAAGGTCGAGCTCTTCAGGACGGTCAGCAACGGGTCGGCGCCGTTCATCACGCACACCATCTGCGGGTAACCGAGCGGGCGGAACGTCTTTTTGAGCGCGTAGCGGCGCACCTTCGTGAGGTCCTCGAGGGTCTGCCGAACGCCTTGTTCGCCTGCGTATAAAACGATCTCTTTGACTCCGGCGGCGGAGATTTTCTGCGTGAGCTCCGCGAGCGCTTCAAGGCCGTCGGCCTTGGCGACGACGGGGCAATTCTTTTCCTTTGCGAGCGCGGCGACCGCCTGGACGTTTGCCGCAGTGGCTCCGCACAGGAGCGGGCGTCTATCGGCGCAGACGTCGAGGGCGGCCTTGAGTGCGTCCGGATTCTCGCTGCCGAGAATGATCGCCATCGGACATTTTTCGGCGACGATCTTGGTTGCGGCGGCGAACTTGGCCGGATCGTTGGAGTCGTTCATCACACAGACCATATCAACGGCAATCCTGGTGCCGACGCGTTCAAAGATCAGGTGCACGATCTTGTCGGCGCGCGCAGCGATGTCGGCCTCGGACAGCTTGTCGGACATGGTGACAGCGACTCCGGCCTTGTGATGGAACGTCTCCTCGTGCCTGAACATGACGGTCTCGTTGCCAATTGAGACCTTGGCGTCACCCGTGCCGATGGTGACGAGTTGAATCGGCGGAGCGGAGGCCGCGCCCAGTTTCTCCTTGGCTTCCGCGGTGACGTGCGGGCATTGATCCAGAGACGCCTGCTTCTGGGCGACCCGCATGGCGAAAGCGAGGCACGTGGGGGACTTGCATTCTCCGCAGTTGGTTTTTGGTAGCAACTTGTAGATGTCCAAACCTGTCAGTGCCATGAGTCCTCTCCTTTTGATGTACGGCAGATCGCGGTCCGCAGGGGCCCGAGATCTGCCGTTAAATTAGAACTGCAAATTTGCGCCGAATTATCTAGAACATCGGCGGCATGGTCAGCGCCGGATGACCCACCTTCTCGAGGAACGGGAGCAAGTCGGCGGCGTTGTCGCAGACAGTTTCGTCGGCGATTTTGTTCAGGAAATCGTCCAGACCGAGTTCCTTTGCCCGCGCCTCGAGGCGCTCGCGCACGGTCTCCTTCAGGTCCTTGGGCATCCAGACGATACGCCCAAGTCCGCCGTCGGCCGAGATGAACTTCTTGCTGGTGATGTACATCTTGCCGACGCCGAGGAAGCCCGGTGTCTGCAATCCGCCGCCGGTGGTGCTGGCGAGCGTGGAGAACGGCATTCCGCTCGGGGTCATGCCGGAATACTCGCGGTTGACAACCATGACTCCGTTGGCCTCCGGTACGATCGCAACGATACACTCGAAGCAGCCGCAGGAGGTCATCGGGTTTTCCATCATCGAGTAGGCGTTAAAGGTCTCGATCTTCTTGTTCGACTTCTGGGAGACGAACTTGTTGACGTTTTCCCACTGTCCTTTGACCGCATCGATGGTCGAACCCTTTTCCACCGGCTGATTCGGGCCGGTCGGATTGATTTCAAAAGCGGCCTTCCCGTCGAGCCAGTTGTAAGCGCCGCAGAGTCCGAGGCGCTCGGGGCTGATGATGCACACGTGGTTGGGGGCGAACGACTGGCACAGCGTGCACGAGTAGAAGGTGTCCACGCTCTCGTCGGTCATGCCGGCCACGCGAGCGTCTCTTTCGGCATAGCTTTTCTTTGCTTCCGCCAGCAGTCGTTCGACGTCTTCCTTCTTCGTATAGATCGTCACCTGCACCTTATCGGCAATTGCAGGGAAATTCTGCAGGAGTTTTACGTGGATAATATCGCCGAAATGCCGGCATTTGAACCCCTTGGCCTTGGCGTCCTTGCTCATGCGAATCCAGACGATATCGCGCTGGCCGACGTGCATGACTCCCATGGCGCCGTTGATCAGGTGATGAATCTGGCGCTCGAGGATCGGCTCGAAGTCATGCTGCATTTTTCGGCCGGCCACATCGACGATGATAGCCAGCGGCAGCGCTTTGCCGTCGGGAACGGTGTCGACATCGGGCCCGACGACCTCGATTTTTCCGTCCTCGACCTGATCCAGCGGCTTCATCCGCAGCCACTCGAAGGCGGTGGAAGCCTTGCCGCCGAATTCGACCGCAAGCTGGTCTTTGCGAACGCGTTCTCCCTCGAAGGCGGCGGCGTAGTTTACCGGAATCGGAACCTTCTCGATCTTTACTTTCACGCCGCGGGTCTGAATGCAGGTGGGCACGATCTTTTCATAATTTCGCTCGCGCACCAGCGCCTCAAACAGGGTGACGCCGGTCGGCCGGATTTCCGGAATATCGGTATCGGCGATGACGCAGAACCCCATATTGATGGCGCCCGCTCCGACGGCATAGCGCCGGTCGGTCACCTCGCCGAACACGAGCCCGAACGCGAACACGCGGTCGCGCTGGTACTCGAGGCACTTGACGAATTCGCCGCGCTTGTGTCCGCCGAACGTGAGCGCGCCGCGCATCGCCCAGTTGAGAGCATAGATGCCGGAAACGAGGTCGGGCCCGAGCGGCACGATGTAGGTGTCCCAGCCCATTTCGACCTTTTCCTCTTCGAGCTGCTGGCGCATCGTTTTGCCGTTGGTATCGTCGCACAGGAACACAAGGATGTTGCGCTGCTGGAGCTCGCGAACGGTTTTCACCGCGATCTCATTGCTGGGCGCCGATCCGAGAATGGCGGCGAAACCGGGCATGCGGCCGTCCACCAGCTGGATGCCGAGCGATCGCAGGATCGTATCGGAGATGAAGCCCTGATCGCCCTCGGCCGGCAGCTCGCCGCGCAAGTATCTGAGCGCGGTGATCACTTCGGTGGAGAGCAGCGTTGCGATGCCGGCATCGAGCGTCGGCCCGAGGTACGGCAGCCAGACCTTGTCGCTCGGGACCGGCGGCAGCAACTGGCGGGTCCTCGTCAGGATTTTCTTTGCATCGCCAAGACTTTTCGCTTCCATCCCCAGGAGAGAGTAAGCCATGGGCAGGTAGAAAGCGGTCTCCGGGAATTCCAGCTTCTGATCTTCCCCTTTTGATTCAATCGCCTTTTTGAGATCGGCCTCCGCCTCTTCCACCCATGAATGCGCTCCGCGAATGGCCGCAGAAGCTACTATTTTCGACATTTTCTTACCTCCGTTATGCGCGTGTCAGCGTTTGACAGAATTCTTTCCAGGGCTCACAGGTCCACCACAGCAATTGCATCGAATGGGCATTCGGTGAAGCAGTTGCCGCATTTTATGCATTTTTCCGAGTTAATCACGTGCGGTGTTTTCTTCGCGCCCGTGATTGCATCCGCGCGGCACACTTTGATGCACGAGCCGCACGCCTTGCAGAGCTCGGGGTCGATCTTATATTGAATCCGGCTCGTGTGCCACTCGAGTGCACCGGTCGGGCACCCGGTGACGCAGGCCGGTAGGAGTCCTTCCTTCTGGCGCTCGACGCACTGGTCGCACTTGAGGACGATCTTTCCTGCGCGGTCCATCTGGAGAGCGCCCACGGGACAGGCTTCGATGCACAGGCCGCAGCCGGTGCATTTGCTCTCGTCCAGCAGGGTGGGCGCGGATCTATCGTCTTTATAGAGGGCGTGCTCCGGGCATGCGGCCACACACGGCGGATTCTCGCAGTGGCTGCACAGGATGGGCACGACGACGCGTTTCGCCTTTTTCAAGGTTACCCTTCCCTCGGGGAGGGGCTTTTCGTAGATAGCTGCATACAGGTTCTTGCTTTTCGAGTGTGCCAAAGCGCACTGCAGTTCGCACGTCTTGCACGCGGTACAGAGCTTCGGCCTCACTACTGTCATTCCGGCCATCGGTTCACTCCTTCAGTTACCCGCGGGTGCGGCTGCTTTTTTTCCTGCGACTTTAGCGCCTGCTTCGCCATCGAGAGGCGGGTACATCATGGGTTTCAGCTTGAGCGCCTCGCGCTTCTTGTCGAGGTGCTCGATGATCTTTTTCGCGGCCTTTTTGGGGTCGGCCTCGAAGACGAAATGCGCGCCGAAATCCTTATCCATTCCGTCGCTGAGGTATTCGAGCACTTTCTTGCTGCCGTGCACCTGGAACGGCGGATTGAAATGAACGGTGATTCCGGAGGCAACGACATAGAGGCCGATCGAGGTGGCTTTGTGGCTCATGGCTTCTGGAGCGGAGCCGGCCACCGGGAGTTGGCTGAGGTCGGCGCCGATGCCGCCTTCTTTCACCATCTCGATACAGGCGGTGAGAATGCGCGAGTTGTCGACGCAGGAGCCGACGTGCAGGACGGGCGGAATGCCAACGGCCTCGCAGATTTCGCGCAAGCCGTTGCCGACGGAATTGAGTCCGACCTCGGGGTCGAGCAACCCATGTTTGGCGAGACAGTGGGCTGAGCAGCCCGTGGTGACCACCAGCACATCGTGCTTCAGCAGCTCCTGAACAAAGGTGAGGTGATTATAATCGTGTACCGTTTTAGTGTTATTGCAGCCGACCACACCAACCACACCGCGCAGACGGCCGTTGATGATGCCCTCGTTGAGGGGCCTGTACGATGGGCGGAACTTCCCGCCGAGGTTGTAGAATATGTTCTCCGTCGTAAAGCCGGCGACGAGGTCCATGCTTTCATTGGGAATCTGCATGCGGTCACGCTTGCGATTCTTGTAATTCAGAACGGAC
Source organism: Candidatus Abyssobacteria bacterium SURF_5 (assembly GCA_003598085.1). NCBI lineage: Bacteria > Pseudomonadati > Candidatus Hydrogenedentota > Candidatus Abyssobacteria > Candidatus Abyssobacteria bacterium SURF_5. The sequence goes on along the minus strand of QZKU01000067.1, from coordinate 42,043 downwards.
GCGCTCACGATTTCCTTTGCGATATCCACCGCTCGCTCTTCCTCGAACTGATAGTGGGTCGCTCCGGGAATCTTCACTTTCTTGCTGGTAGTGATCAGCTTGGTATGGAAACAGGGAGCAACCTGATTCAGGCCGGGCATGATGCACTGAACATCCACGATCATTGCTTCGACGGCGCCGGTGACAATAGCAAGTTCCTGTTGGAGGTAGTTGCCGGCCAGGGGCGCCCCTTGCCGCATGAGAATTTCATTGGCTGTGCAGCAGATGCCGGCGACGACGATGTCCTCAGCACCTTGCTCCTTGGCCAGCTTCTTCATTTCGGGGCTGCGGGCGACTTTCACGATCATTTCCGACAGGGTCGGTTCATGGCCATGGAGTATGATGTTCACCGTATTCTCACCGAGCACGCCGAGGTTGGCTTTCGAGCGAATCGGAGTGGGCGAGCCGAACTGGATATCGCTCAGGTCGGTGGCTATCATGGAGCCGCCCCAGCCGTCGCCGAGAGCCGCCTTGATTGCATGGAGCAGCGTGTTATAGTAATCGGCGTCCATCCCCATGTGCACCATGTGGAGAACTTCGACGATTTCGCGGTCGATCCCCCGGGGCATGACCTTCAGCTTGCGCCAGCGCTCTTTTTGCTTCTCGGGCGCGCGTTGCGCGAACGGTATTTCTCCGTGCTGCTGGCCAAACAGTTGAAGGCATTTCTCGGCAACCTCAGCGGCCACCTTTTTTACGTCGCCGCTGGAGTCAATGTTCAGTTCCTGCGCGAGCATCATAAGCTTGCGCTCATCCTTGATCTCGTATCCCTGCACTTTTCCCTCAGCGGTCATGAGCAGGTTGTGAGAGACGTCGCGGCCGTGGTCGGAATGCGCGGAAGCTCCCACGGCGGTTGCGCGCGCGATATTGCGAGCGACGATGCCGTCGGCGTCGATGCCGCACGCCCCCAATTGAGCTCCCTTTCCGAAGGGGTCGACCCTGCAGGGGCCCATATAGCACTGCTGGCAGCACACGCCAAGCTCGCCGAACCCGCAGCGCGGGTCCTGTTGGTCGGACCGGTCGAATGCGGTACAGATGTTCTCGCATTTCGCCTTCTCGATCATCTGCAAGGTTGCTTTATCTATGGATCGTTCTTTCATGAGGCTCTCCTTACGAAGCCATCGGCCGGAATCAGTTCTGCAGGCGCCTCCGTGGCGCAGCCGCCGGTCGATGATAAACCCAAATTCGCCGTTTGAGAACCAGGCTCACGGCCTGGGAAGAAGGCCGGCACGTTCGACGATCGAGGGAACTATCTCTTCCCATTCGACCGCCATAATGTGCACTCCCCGTATGCCTTCAATCTGCCTGACTTCATTTATCAACTCGACCACAAAGTTCACGCCCTCTTCCTTCGGGTCGCTTGCTCCCTTCATGCGCTTGACCAACTCGTCCGGAATGGACATCCCGGGGACGTTGTTCTTCATATATTCGATGACCCTGGGGGACTTGATCGGCATCACGCCCGCCAGGATGAACAGTTTCTCGTGGGTGCCCCGATCGACGACTTCTTTCATCCACTCCTTGAACCGGGGAATATCGAATATGCACTGGGTCTGAATAAAATCGGCGCCCGCCTTCATTTTCTTTGCCAGGCGGATCGCACGGAACTCGTAGGGATGCGCGAACGGATTTTCGGCGGCGCCCAGAAACATCTTGGGCTCGACGATCGGCGCCTTCTTCGTGTTGCGGATTTCCTCGCCGTTCTGAAAGACCTTGTTGTCGCGCATGTTTTTGACTATCTGGAGAAGCTGGAGGGAATCGATATCGAAAACATTTTTCGCGGTGGGATGGTTACCGGCTTTCTGGTGGTCGCCGGTGAGGCAGAGCATGTTTTTAAGGCCGAGCGCGGCCGCTCCGAGGATGTCGCTCTGCATTGCGATGCGGTTTCGATCGCGGCATACCATCTGCATGATGGGTTCGAGCCCGGTGTCGAGCGTTAATTTTGCGGCGCCAATGCTTGACATGCGGACAATCGCGGTCTGGTTATCGGTGATGTTGACGGCATCGACCTTGCCCTTGAGAATGGCCGCCTTTTTTCTGATTGCCTCGGCGTCGGCGCTTTTGGGCGGGCCGAGTTCCGCGGTCGCCGCGAATTTGCCTTCGGTCAGAATCCGTTCGAGGTTGCTGCCCGCCTTCATATCTTCACGTCCTCCCTGACGACCTTTCGAGGTCCGCCGTCGCGGCTGGTGTTCCAGTCTTTCGCGGGGATGACCTCTTCGAGCTTGTCGAGCTGGCCGAGCTGTTTCATGCGGTCATAAATGAGCTGCCACCCGCAGTCGACGTCTTTGCTGATCTCGCACTTGCCGTCCTGCGACCCGCCGCAGGGTCCGTTCAGGAGGGACTTGGAGCAGCGCGCAATCGGGCAGATGCCGCCGGTGAGGTGAAGCACGCAGTTTCCGCATTGACCGCAGCGCTCGGTCCACACGCCGACATCCTCGTTGACGCCGATGAAGTTGGTGTTGATCGCCGGCAGCACGGGCTTGTCGCTGTACATTTCAGCCATGAACTGGACGCCGCATCCGCAAGCCATCGAGAGCACGGCATCGACCTGCTCGACCTTTTCGCGGATGGGTTCCATATACTCGCGATCGCATTGCCGCTCGATGGCGTCCTCGATGATTTCGAGCTCGACGCCGTCCTTCTTGGAAGCGATACGAAGCTGCGAGCCGAGCAGTTCGACCTCCTTATCGCCGCCGGCCATGCAGACGGCGACACAGGTGCGACATCCGAGAATCAGGACTTTCTTATAACCCTTGAGCATTTCCCGGATTTCGTCAAAGGGTTTTCGTTCGCCTACAATCACTGGTCTTCAACCTCCAAACGACTCTATCAGAAATCGTTCTTTTTTACTGTAACTTCGATCACACTATGCGATATTGTTCTTTAACTTGGCGGCCCTGATGGTGTTGTGCAGGAGCATGGTGATGGTCATCGGGCCAACGCCGCCCGGGACCGGCGAGATCGCGCTCGCCTTCTCCTTGCATGCCTCAAAGTCAACGTCTCCAACGAGTTTGAAGCCTTTGGGGTTCGATTTATCTTCAACCCTGTTGACACCCACATCTATTACGACCGCGCCCTCCTTAACCATATCGGCCTTGATGAATTCCGGCACGCCGATGGCGGCAATGAGGATGTCGCCCAACCGGCATACGGCGGGAAGGTCTTTGGTGCGGGAATGACAAATGGTGACGGTTGCGTCGGCGTTTTTCGCCTTCTGCACGAGGATTGCGGCGACCGGCTTTCCGACGATGTTGCTGCGACCGACGATCACGACGTGGCTGCCGGCGATTTTCGTTCCACTGCGGGCAAGCATTTGCTGGACGCCGTGCGGAGTGCAGGGCAGAAAGATGGGGTCGCCGACCAGCATGCGCCCGACGTTAAAGGGATGGAATCCGTCGACGTCCTTGGTCGGAATGATCTTGTTGAGCACCTTGTTTTCGTCGATCTGTTTTGGGAGCGGCAACTGAACGAGGATGCCGTGAACGGAGTCGTCGTTGTTCAATTTGTCCACGAGCGCCAGAAGCTTCTCTTCGGACGTATCGGCGGGAAGTTTGTGTTCGAAGGAGTTGATGCCGATCTCCTCGCATGACTTCTTTTTATTGCGCACGTAGACGACCGATGCGGGGTTCTCTCCCACAAGCACGACCGCGAGACCGGGAACCAGGTTATGCTTGGCCTTCAGGTCCTCGATTTCCTTTTTCATCTCGGCCCGCATCTCTTCGGCAATCTTATTTCCGCTGATGATCTTCGCTGTCATTTCGCCTCTCCCTCATTCTTCTCCGTAACCGCCGGTTCAGGTTGTTCGATTCTTTCGTCGGCGCGGCCGTTGCGCAGCGGGCTTGGCCCGAGCTTGCGCACGCGCTCGGTCATCTCGTCGGCCGTCTCCGCGAATTTTGGTCCCATCGAGGCGGACATATTGAACATTTCCAGCCGCTCGGGCTCTATGCCTGCCTCCTTAAGAAGTTTTTTGGTGAATTCGACGCGCTTTTTCGCTCTTAGATTTCCTTCCAGGAAATGGCACTGGCCTTCCAGTCACCCGGCGACAAAGACGGCGTCGGCTCCATCCTCAAAAGCCTTCAGGATGTAAAGGCTGTCAATCTTGCCGGTGCACAGGAGCCGGATGATGCGCACGTACGGCGAGTACTGCAGCCGCATCGAGCCCGCCAGGTCCGCGGCGTTATAGGCGCAGAACTGGCAGCAGAAGGCGACGATTTTCGGAACGAAATTGAGTCCTTCCAAAACGCGATTCTCCTCAGTAGGTACCGGTGAAAACCTAAGGCGGCATTTCAACCACGTGCCGCGCGTGCTTAATTCTTTGCTTCACACAGGACGTCGCACTTGGCGATGACCTGGCGATCCTTATAATGCTGAACCTCGATTGCCTTGTTCGGGCACGCGCCGGCGCAAATGCCGCATCCCTGACAGGAAGCCGGCTCGATATAGACGACGCCGGTCTCCTGATTGAAGGCAGGCACACCGTAGGGACACACGCGCACGCAGGTGAGGCAAGCCACGCATTTCTCGCCGTCAACGACGGATATGACGCCGCCGACGGTGAGTGAGTCCTTTGACAGCAGGTGCGCAGCCCGCGAGGCCGCGCCGCGAGCCTGCGCGATGCTTTCCTCGATATATTTGGGCGAGTGCGCCAATCCGCAGAGGAACATGCCCTCGCTCGCAAAATCGAGCGGTCTGAGCTTGAGGTGCGCTTCGAGGTAGAAGCCGTCCCTGTCCAGCGATACTTTGAGCAGGGGCCCGAGCGTGGTATTGGTCTCATGCGGCACGATTCCCGTGCTCAGAACGACCAGATCGGGCCGTATGTTCAACGTGGCGCCGATGCTCACATCGCGCGCTTTCACGCTCAGCGCGCCTCCCGGTTCGCTCACCTCCGGCTTATGTTCGAGGTCGTACCGCAGGAACAGAACGCCCTTTTCGCGGGCATCGCGATAGAGAAGTTCTTTGCCTGCATATGTCCGGATGTCGCGATGAAGCACGTAAACTTTTGCGGCGGGATTGAGCTCTTTCAGCTTCAAGGCGTTCTTCACGGCCTGCCCGCAGCACACGCGGCTGCAATATTGATGCTCCTGATCGCGGGAGCCGACGCACTGAATCATGACGATTTTCTGCGCCTTCCTGACCGCATCGGGCTCGGTTGCGATTTTGTGTTCGAGTTCGAGCTGCGTCAGGACGTTAGGATTCTGCCCGTAGAGATATTCCGCCGGCTTGTATTCGCTTGCGCCGGTGGCAACGATGACGGCGCCGATGTCTATTTTCTCTTTCTTGTTCTGAGTCTTGATCGTGGCGTGGAAACTGCCGACGTGGCCGGAAAATTCTGTGACCTCGGCATTCGTGAATACTTTGATCCGGCTTTCCGCGTTGACCTCGTTGACCAATTGCTTGAGCTGCTTTTGAGCGTCGTCGCCGGCAAGCGTGTAGTGCAGGCGGTTAAGGAAACCTCCGAGCGTATCGCTCTTTTCGACAAGATACGCCTCGAATCCCTGTCGCGCGAGCGAGAGAGCGGCGGTCATGCCCGAGAGTCCGCCCCCGATGACCAGCGCCTTCTGCGTAACCGGCGACTGGAGCTGCTTGATCGATTCGAGGGTGAGCGCGCGAGCGACGGCCATGCGCACGAGGTCCTTGGATTTTTCCGTGGCCAGTTCAGGGTCCTGGTGAACCCAGGAGCACTGGTTGCGGATGTTGGCCATTTCGAAGAGGAACTTGTTGAGACCGGCCTCCTTGAGAGTGTCCTGGAACAGCGGCTCATGCGTGGCCGGAGTACATGCCGCAACGATGACGCGGTTCAGATTATTTTCTTTAATAGCGTCGGTGATGATCTTCTGCGTATCGGTCGAGCAGGAGAATAAGGATTCGGCGGCGAATTTGACGTACGGAAGCGTCCTGGCGTATTCGACCACTTTCGGCACATCCACCACGCGCGCGATATTGGTGCCGCAGCGGCAGACAAATACTCCGACCCGCGGCTCTTCCTGGGCCACGTCTCGCTCGTCGGGGTACGTCTTGTAAGCCGCGAGTGATCCTCGTTCCTGCGCGACCAGCTCGGCCGAGGCGGCCGCCGCGCTGCTGGCGGTCATGACCGTTTCCGGAATATCCATGGGCGCGAGGAAAGCGCCACAGACAAACACGCCGGGCCGCGAGGACCGGTTCGGGCTGAACGTGGAGGCGAGCGCGTAACCGTGACTGTCGAGCTTGATACCGGCTATTTCGGCGAGGCGCTTGCTATCCGCCGACGGTTTCAAGCCGACCGAGAGAACGACCAGATCGAATTCCTCTTCCTTCACTTCGCCGTCATCGGAAGCATATTTGATAAGCAGGTTCTTGGTTTTCTGCATCTCGCGGACTGTGGAGACGATGCCGCGGATGTAGCTGACGCCGTTGTCCTTCTCGGCGCCGATATAATAGCGTTCGAAGCCTTTCCCGAAAGCGCGTATATCATTAAAGAAAATGGTGCATTTCGCTTCCTTTTCGTGCTCGGCGGTCATGATCGCCTCTTTGGTGGCGTACATGCAGCAGACGGAGGAGCAGTATTCATTGCCGCATGTTTTGTCGCGCGAGCCAACGCATTGAATCCAAGCGATCCTGCGGGGGGCGACGCCGTCGGAGGAGCGCTTGATGTGCCCCTGTGTCGGGCCCGACGCGCTCAGGAGGCGCTCGTACTGCAGGCTGGTAATGACGTTCTTATAGCGGCCGAATCCATACTCGGGCCGCACGCTCGCATCGACGGGATCATAGCCGGGGGCGAGAATGACGGCGCCCACCTTCAACTCCCGGATTTCATCTTTCTGTTCGTAATCGATTGCGCCGGTCGGGCATTTTTTCTGGCAGACGCCGCACTTGCCCTTTGTGAATTTCATGCAGTGCTCACGGTCGATGACCGGCTTGTTCGGGACGGCCTGCGGATAGGGCACGTAGATGGCTTTCCGTTTGCCAATGCCTGCTTCGAACTCGCTGTCCACCTTGGTGGGACATTTCTCGGAGCACAGGCCGCAGCCGGTGCACTTGCTGTAATCGACCGATTTGGCCCGGCATTTTACGCGGACGGTGAAATTGCCCGACTCGCCCTCGATCGATTCGACGTCGGAATAGGTGATCAGGTCGATATTCAGGTGCTTGGCGACTTCTATCAGTTTCGGCGAGATCGTGCACATCGAGCAGTCGTTGGTGGGGAATGTCTTATCGAGCTGGGCCATCCTGCCGCCGATGGAGGGGCTTCTTTCGACGAGATAGACTTTGAATCCGGCGTTCGCGAGGTCGAGCGACGCCTGCATTCCGCCGATACCGCCGCCGACCACCAGGATGGCGCCTACCGACCGCTTCCCGTCGCCGTTACCTGCTGGTTTACTCATTTCGTTTACTCCCCTACTGAAATCGTACTGCTCATGCAAGTCCTTTCGCCGTGAGAAGCGGACGCGGATCGACCAGATGTTTTGGCCACAGCTTTCCTACTGCTTGAATCCCCATTGCAAGCGCCAACAACTCGGTGACATAAAGGATCGGGATTTTTCTGGGAATTTGCCTTTCCGCCAGCAGCGCATCCTGTCGCGTGTCGAGATTTGCATGACACATCGGACAACTGACGACGATGCATTCGGCATCGGCCTCGTCGGCCATCCTCAGCAGGATACCCGCCAATTTTTTAGTTACATCGGAGCGCGCCATCGCAAGACCGGCGCTGCAGCATTCGGTTTTATAGGACCAGAAGCGGTTGGCGGCGCCCGCTGCCTGCATCAGCTCGTCCATGAACATCGGATTTTCATAATCGGCAACTTGTGTATATTTTGGCGGCCGCACTGTCAGGCACCCGTAATAGCAGACGGTTGCCAGGTCTTTGAGCGGTTTTCTGATTTTCTCGCGGACCTTCTCGAGCATCTCGGGGCGGGCCAGTATCTGGATGATCTGCAGGATTTCGAGCTTGCCCGAATATGGCATTCCGGTCAGGGAAGCCATTTCGACGCCGAGCTTTTGATCGTTCCGGATGCGGGCGTCGGCGGATTTCAGGCGCTGATAGCAGGCTGAGCACGGGATCAGGAGCGTTTGGTGGCGCGCCTGCTCTGCGAGCGCGAGGTTTCGCGCAGCCAGCGCGACGGCGAGTTTATCATTTGTGGCGTGGGCGGACGAGGCGCCGCAACAGTTCCAGTCCTCGAGCTCCTCCAGTTCGATGCCGAGCCCGTTGCAAACCATTCGCGTTGATTCGTCGTATTCTTCAGCCGTTCCATGGAGGGAACAGCCAGGGTAGTACGCTACTTTCATTGCCATTTTCCGCTGCTGGAGATTCTTCAGTCTCCATGCACGATCATTCCGGCGTTGCTGCTCTGTCTGTTGGAGACGAAGTCCAAGCATCTTTTCCGCCGGTTGGGGTTTTCCGCACGGTGCGAGCGGAAACCGGCGCGAGTCGCTTTACCGGGTGTTCTTGAATATCTTTCTTACCGCTTTTCTCCCTTTGATCGGCTCCGGAAGCAGTTTGATCTTGCCGCGCTTGAACATCTTCATTCCGATGTCCCTGTCTTCCATGAAGGTGCGTGTCTTCAGCTTGTATTTGCCGATCATCTCGATTTCATGCACTCTCCCCCACGTCTTAATCGCGGAGAGGAAGGCCTCGTGGAAGCGCCTGAGGTTTTCTTCTTCTTCCGCCACGCCCGCGCGCAGGGACAATTCGCGCAGCGTGTCCATGACGTGAGCGATATCGATATCATTCGGGCAGCGCGTCGTGCAGGTTTCACACGACGCGCATACCCAGATGGTGCGACTTTTCAACACTTCTTCTCGGAGTCCCAGATTGATCATCCGGATGATCTGGGCGGGGAGATAATCCATCTCGCGAGAGAGAGGACATCCGCTCGAGCATTTCAGGCACTGAAAGCATGAAGAGACTTTCGTGTGAGCCTTTTTCTCGACTTCGTCAAGCAGGCTCTGGTCGAGCTGAGTTTCGGTTATCTCCTTGACAGCCATGTTTGGAACTCCGTCTTCTGTTTACCTTTAGAAAAGGCCGACAACGCGGCCGTCCCTGCCGATATCCACCGCTTCGCCGGCGGGAACGGACGGCAGGCCGGGCATGGTGCTCATGGTACCACACAGCGGATAGAGGAACCCAGCGCCGACGGACGCGCGAACTTCGCGAATAGGCAGCGTAAAGCCTGTCGGGCGGCCCTTGAGTTTCGGGTCGTGCGAGAGCGACAGGTGCGTCTTTGCCATGCAAATCGGCATTTTGTCGAATCCACCTTTAGTATACCGCTCAATCTGCTCATTTGCCAGCGGGGAATAATCGACGGCGGAGGCGCCATACACTTTGGTGGCAATCGTTTCGATCTTCTCCTTGATTGACATATTGAGCGGATAGAGGAACTTGAATTTCTTTTCTTTTTCGGCCGCGGCCACAACGGCTTCGGCCAGTTCGCGTCCGCCTTCGCCGCCTTTTGCATGAACCTCGCTGGGAACGGCGGCCAAGGCGCCGGCTCTTTCCGCGTGCTGTTTGATAAATTTGATTTCGTTCCTGGTGTCGGTCGCGAACTTGTTGATGGCGACCACGCATTCGAGGCCGTGCAGCTTCACGTTCTCGATATGTTTTTCGAGGTTGACGATGCCTTCCTCGATTGCCTGAATGTTTTCTTTGATCAGCTCGGGACCGAGCGGTTTGCCGGCGACAACCCTGAATTTGCCGCTGTGCATCTTGAGGGCGCGCACGGTGCACACGAGCACAATACAGTCGGGCGTGAGTCCGCTCATGCGGCACTTGATGTTGAGGAACTTCTCCATCCCGATATCGGCGCCGAACCCGCTTTCGGTGACCAGGTATTCACATGACTTGATGCCGATCATATCGGCGAGAATCGAGCTGTTGCCGTGGGCGATATTGGCGAACGGTCCCGCATGCACCAGGACCGGCGTTTGCTCGGTTGTCTGCATCAGGTTGGGCTTGATAGCGTCTTTCATGAGGACCGTCATCGCGCCGGCGACTTTCAGGTCTTCCGCAGTAACCGGCTTGCCGTCTTTGGTGAACGCGACAACGATGCGGCCGAGGCGCTCGCGGATATCCTTCAATCCGGTGGTGAGGGCGAGAATCGCCATCACCTCGGAAGCGACGGAGATATCAAAGCCGCTTTCGCGCGGAATGCCGTCCATGCGGCCGCCGAGACCGGTGACGATATTGCGGAGCATGCGGTCGCTGACGTCCATGACCCGCCTCCACGTAATGGTGTAGGGGTCGATGCCGAGTTTGTTACCCTTGCACAGGTGGTTATCAAGATATGCGGTGCAGAGGTTGTGCGCCATGGTGACGGCATGTATATCGCCGGTCAGGTGCAGATTGAAGTCTTCCATCGGGAGCGCCTGTGAATAGCCGCCGCCGGCGGCGCCGCCTTTAATACCGAACGTAGGTCCCATCGAAGGCTGGCGAATAGCTATGATTGCTTTCTTCCCGATTTTGTTGAGGGCAAGGCCGGTACCGAGGGTGGTGACGGTTTTTCCTTCTCCAAGCGGGGTGGGAGTGATTGCGGTGACATCAATATATTTCGCGTTCGGCCTCTTTTTCAGGCGGTCAATGACATCGAGCTTGATCTTTGCGATGTAGTCGCCGTGCAGTTCCAGATCATTCCTGCTCAGGCCCATCATCGCGCCGATCTCTTCGATCGGCTTTAACTTGATAGACTGTGCGATTTCTATATCGCTCCTGATTTTCTTCACCTTTGCCATCTGATTCCTCCTCGTTGCCCGAGACGCCCCTTGTACCCGTAGACCATTCGTAATTCTCCCGCTGCAAGGCAAATCAGCAAGCGGAATGAGCGAAAACAGGACTATCCATCCGACTGGGGTAAGCCTTCAATGGATGTCCACAACTGCTTCTTGAGGGAAGACGCCACAGTCCTCCACGCCGGATTGCATATTAGCACATGCCGCGGGTGTTGTCAAGCAAAAACAGGCTGAAAAACCCGTAATTCCGCAGGAAAACGATGTCGAGCCTCCGGCGCCGATGAAAGATCGAAGTGAATGCCGATAGGCGCAATTTCATCTAGTCTTTTTCAACCTTCTGAGGTTGCAAATCGGGCAAGGTTCTGATATATTGGTAGGCAATCCCTGTGCACGTTCTTTATTAAAGGGCGTGTTTGCTCGAGGCGGAAAGGGGGATCTTAGTGAGGATTAGTACCACCCGCGTGGCGGGTTTCTTTTTTCTCGTGTTTGCCGGCGTCTCATTTTTGTTTTCCGGATGCTCAAAGAAGCGGGATACGGTTGCCGCCGCGTCCGAGACGGCGCCGGAATTTGCCGTCAGCGTCAAGGTGGCCCCGGTTGTCCGGTCGGACATAAGATCGATAATCCGGGCGGTGGGAACGGTTCAGGCCCTGAATCAAGCGAAGGTGAGTTCAAAGATTGCGGGCAAGGTTGAGAAGGTTATGTTTGATGTCGGAGACCGCGTTGCCGGCGGCAGTTGTCTTGTGCAATTGGAGAAGACCGACATGATCCTGACCGTTCGCCAGGCCGAGGCCGCACTGCAGATGGCTGAGGCGAATTTTGCGAAGGCAAAAACGGATTGGGAGCGGGCGCAGGAATTGCTCGCTCAGGGCATCAGCTCACAGCAGCAGTATGACCTTGCCAAGAGCTCTTTTGAAGTTGCCGACGCCTCGGTGACACAGGCTGTAGCCGATCTTGACCTTGCGAGAAATCAGCTGGCCGACGCGAATGTCACCACCCTGTTCGGCGGTTCTGTTATTGACCGGTTTGTCGACCTGGGCGAACGGGTTTCTCCGGGTCAGCCGCTGTTCGAAGTGGCGGACATCAGCCGGGTAGAGGTGGAAGTGGGGGTCAGCGATACGCGTTTTTCGGAAACCCGCCTCGGACAGGATGCAACGATATCCATTGATGGCTACCCGAATATGGAGTTCGGCGGAAAGATTATCAGAATTCAGCCTGCCATCGATCCGGCTACCCGCACGTTTCGAGTGACTATCGGGGTGGCCAATCCGGAGGAAGTGTTGAAGCCGGGGATGCTGGCACGGGCGGAGATCGAAGTCGGCCTGCATTCCGATGCGCTCATCATCCCGAAATCCGCTTCTATTGAAGAAGAAGGAAAGTATTTTGTGGTCGCCGTGAGGAATGGGAAAGTGGACAGACTGGAGATTACCAGCGGCTTCCGCGACGGCGAGAAAGTCGAGATTCTCAGCGGGCTTCGCGAGGGCGACCAGGTAGTGGTTGAAGGCGCTTACGGCCTGGCGCAGGGCGCGGCTGTCCGCGTCATCGGAGAGTGAAGTCGTGTCGCTTGCTGATTTCTCCGTCCGCCGTCCCGTAGCCGCTATGATGCTTGTCCTGGTCCTGATCGTTCTCGGAGCCGCTTCATTCTTCCGAATACCCGTCGATTTGCTTCCTGAACTGAAATTCCCCGTCGCAGTCGTTTTCACAGAATATGAGGGTGTTGGGCCAGAGGAGATCGAGAATTCTCTGACCAAACCCATCGAAGGCGCCGTCAGCCGGGTGGATGGCGTAAAGGAAATCAACTCCATCTCCGAGCGCGATCTCTCCATGGTTGTCATCGAGTTCGATTGGGGCACGAATATGGACCTCGCTGCCCAGGATATACGAGAAAAACTCGACCAGATAGCCGACTTTTTGCCGGAAGAAGCGGAGCGTCCCAGCATCGAGCGGTACGATCCATCCGATATCCCGCTGATGGGCGTAGGAGTATCCGGCGGCGGCAATACCCCGTACCAACTCGATGAGATGGCCGAAGATTATCTGGAAGACCCGATTGCAGCCGTCGAAGGCGTGGCCGCCGTCATGATTTTCGGAGGCGCCGCACGGGAAATACACGTGGCCGTCGACCAGGACAAACTCACCGCCGCCGGCTTGGGGCTTGACGCGGTAGTGGGTTGCCTGAATCGGGAGAACCTGAACCTGTCGGTCGGCAATCTGAAGGAGGGACACAAGGATTATTTGGTGCGGGCCCTCGGCGAGTTCGAAAGCCTGAGCGAAATAGAGAACGCGGTCCTTTGCGCCAATAATGAGAAGATCATCCGCCTGCGCGATATTGCAAAAGTATATGACACGCATGAGGAAGACACCGTCTTATCCCGCGACAATGAACATCCTTCCGTCATGATGATGATCGTCAAGCAATCAGGCGGAAACAGCGTGCAGATCTCAAAACGAGTCTGGGACAAGCTTGATGAACTGAAAGCTCACTTGCCGCCCGGCGTGGAGATTACCAAGAATTTTGATTCGGCGGATTTCATCAACAGAGCCATAGCCGACGTGTGGGACAACCTGTGGCAGGGGAGTGTTCTTGCCGTCATTGTTCTCTTCCTGTTTCTCCGGCATTTCCGGCCGGTGATCATCATCGCCGTCGCGATTCCGATCTCGCTGCTTTCCTCATTTCTTCCCATGTTCTTCAGCGGAATGACCATCAACATGATTTCGCTCGGCGGGCTCGCATTGGCTGTCGGCATGGTGGTGGATAATTCAATCGTCGTTATCGAGAACATCTTTCGCCATATCGACGAGGAGCGGGAGGATCGGTTGACGGCGTCGAGTCGAGGCGCGAATGAAGTCGTCGGGGCAATAACAGGGTCTACGCTGACGACGGTGGCCGTTTTCATCCCGATCATGTTCACCACCGGATTAGCGGCACGCATTTTCACCGACCTTGCGCTTACGGTCACCTTCTCGCTGCTTTCCTCGTTGTTCGTGGCCGTGACTCTGGTTCCCATGATGGGCTCGAAGCTGCTTGCGTTCAAGGAAAGCGGAACAACAACCGAGAGTTGGTATTTCACGTACGTAAAGAGAAACTACCGCCGGCTGATCGGCTGGATCCTTGACCACAAGATTATTACCATCGGGCTGGCCAACCTGATGTGGATTTCGAGCATCTATATCCTGATTATCATCGGGAAGGAGTTCATGCCTACGGCCAATGACGAGACGTTCATGATCGAAGTCGAGTTGCCGCGGGGGACCCGCCTGGAGGAAACCGATAAGGTGTCTCGTCAGATTGAAAGAGTCATTCTCGCCACCCCCGAAGTGAAGACCGAACACGCGGTCATCGGGCATTCTTCAACCAGCGACAGCGAGGACAGCAAGCAGGCTTTCTTCATCATAAACCTGGCTGACCAGTCGGAGCGCCAAAGAACAGTGGAGCAGGTCAACGACAGCATAAGGAGAGAGGTGCTGCGGATACCTGGCGTTGTGAAGTATAGTTTCGTCAACTTGCAAAGCCGCTCCGTCGGGGCGGGCGAAGGCAAGCCGATCGAGATAACCATATTCGGGAGCGACCTGGAAACGCTCAGCGATCTCTCCCAAGAAGCGGTGCGGCGAATGCAGAATATCGATGGACTGGTAGATGTTGAAGAAACCTTCACCTTCGGCAGTCCGGAACTCCAGATACAGTTTGACCGCGAGCGCCTGGCCCAACTGGGACTCGACGTAGCGCGCGTCTCCAAAATACTCGAAACGGCGGTCAAGGGGACGGTGGCAAGCAAGTATGACGAAAAGGGAGAGGAAATCGATATCCGAGTACGCCTGAGCGAGAAGGACCGTGACAGCTTCGAGGACATTGGCCTAATCCCGCTCATAACGCCTGCACGCGGATTAATTCATCTGTCGGACCTTGCAAGCGTGGACGTCGGCTCCGGCCCGGTGAGAATATTCCGGGATAACCAGAAGCGATCGGTCAGCATTCTTGCCAATTATCTGGAACAACGCGAAGGCAGCGACTCCGGTTTCTTCCTTTCGAAATCGCTTGCGCGGCGCGATCTCGACAGCGTGGTGAGGGATATTCAAAGGTCGCTATCGTCCATGCATTTGCCTTTGGGTTACTTTGTCGAGTACGGCGGGTCGTATGAGGACATGAAAGAATCACAAGGACAACTCGCGCTGGCGCTTCTTTTGGCGATCGTTCTCGTTTATATGATCATGGCCGCACTATTTGAATCCCTGATTCACCCCTTCACCATCATGTTCTCGGTGCCGTTCGCGTTCACCGGCTCGATCTGGGCCATATATCTCGCAGGCATGACCCTTTCGGTGAATTCAGGCATCGGCGTCATCATGCTCGCGGGAATCATCGTCAACAACGGGATTGTCCTCATAGACTACGTTACACAACTGCGAGGGAAAGGGATGCCGGTAAGGGAGGCACTCATCGAGGCGGGTGGGACACGGCTGCGTCCAATCCTGATGACAACGCTCACCACTATTTTGGGGCTTATCCCGATGGCTGTTATGGGAGGATCGGGTGCGGAAATGCGCAGGCCACTGGCGGTTTCGCTGATGGGAGGATTGGTCTTCGGATCTATCCTGACGCTGATTGTAATTCCCACAGCGTATTATGTCAATGATTTATTTGCTCATAAAGTTTACATCACATTCCTCAGGCTTCTGCATCCCCAGGAACTCGTGGAAAAGAAAGAAAAAGCCGAAGCGGACAACCCTCCAGCCGTCCCGTGACAGCGAGGCATCGATTGGCCAAGATATACAGCGGCAAACAACTGCTTGAGGAGTTAAGGAAAAGGAAAGAAAAGGAAGAGTGGCTGTTCGCCATCGCCGTCGCCAGGGCCGGTCTCGAACGCGAGGGACACTGGAACATCTCGGCGGAAAAAGAAATCGCCAAAGCCCTTACAGAATTTCAGATCGCGCCCGAAGAACTCGAGGAATACCTGAAAAAAAACCGCAGGAGAATCCTGCGGTTTCTTGATCGCTCTCCTTCTCTGTAGCTATATTTCTTCGTCCTCAGTCTTTTTTGGCCCTGATCCCGTCGAGCAGCAGTGAAACCGCGACCTGGATGAGTCGAGGCAGTTTCTGCTTGGTTATTTCTTCCGTTCTCTTTTCATGGATGAGCATCAACCCGTTCATCGTCCCCCAAAGCACCCGGCTCGCCTCGTACGGGTTCACGACGCGATAATCGCCTTCGGCTATTCCCTGCTTGATCGCTGACTCCAAAAGTGAAAGACATTTGAGCGATTTCCGCTCGAGTTTCTCTTTGAGCTCGCCCTCCAGCAAAATCTGTTTATCCGGCCTCCTGAGAAAGAACATGATGTCGAAGTACTGACCGTAATCGGTATAGAACTGATAGTACGCATTCGCGTAGCCCTGCACTATTTCCCTCGCCGTTGCATGAGGAGGTTCCGACTTCTTCATCAGGGTATACAGGATGTCAAGACCTTCCTCGAGGATGGAAACGTAGATCTCCTCTTTGTTCCTGAAATAGAGGTACAGCGTGCCGGTG
The DNA here is from genome assembly GCA_003598085.1 of Candidatus Abyssobacteria bacterium SURF_5. Taxonomy (NCBI): domain Bacteria; kingdom Pseudomonadati; phylum Candidatus Hydrogenedentota; class Candidatus Abyssobacteria; species Candidatus Abyssobacteria bacterium SURF_5. Next base: position 25,788 of record QZKU01000067.1, on the reverse strand, counting down.
CTCAGCTCCACCGTCTCGGCGATGTGCGAGATCGTGGTCGCATCAAATCCATTCCTGAAAAAGCATTCGCGGGCGGCATCAAGAATGGCCTGCCTGCGCGCCTGTTTCTCGCGTTCTTTTCGCTCGATTACCCCCATGATCTCTCCTTATGTCCCTTTTATTTCATCTTCTGAATGGGATTCAAAATCTTATCGAAACAAAATTATACCATTGTGGACGAGGTCGAGTCAACCGCGAGCAGAAAAGCTCCGTTTGCGTGTGTGGCATTGCGGTTTCCTGAAGGAGAACCTTTGGCGCGGTGGACATGAAAGACTACCTCGCCGCTCATCGGCGAACTGCGGGATTGTCCGAGAATTCGCGTCCACTTTGCGATGGGGACGGAGAAGGTGTCTGCGATTGAGCGACCGTTCTTGCTTCGAGGACAGGCACCATTCCACGAATTCAAAAAGCATGAATTCCGTAAATGGAGCCAGTCCCCTTTCGCTTGGGACAGGACCGGTCGGTACCGTTGGACAGAGTGACTCTCGTGCTCATGGGGTGAACGTCCGGGTTCGGTCAAAAAAAAAAGCAGCAGGCCGGAAATTTCCGGCCTGCCGTTTACAAGAGTGCGCGCGGCTTTCGCCGCACATGTCCCGCGTGCTGCCTACCTCGTCAATTTCCTGGGTTCGCGCACTCCTCGACGTGGTCGTCCATATCGAGAAAGTCCAACTCATCAGAGCGAAGGATAGCAAGATTGATTTCTTCCATCCCTTCTCGCATCAGTTTGCGCCGGGCACGGTCAATGGATTCCGCGCGAATAATGCCTTCGCACGTTTTTCCCTGTTTCAGCGCGATAAAGAAAAATTTTTTCATAAATCCCGCACCTCCTGAAATTCTATTTCGTAATGAAGGCAATTAAAATGCCAATAAATCGAGCAACCTACAAGTGGCTCATAATCAATGACTTCTGAATTAGACTTCTTAATGAGGAGCGGGAATCGGTAGCGTGGTCATGCTCCAGATTGATGAGCAGTGTCGCAGGATGATTATCGGTTGGGAAACGAGACTAACGGGCGAGGTGCTTCATGAGGGGGGTGAGTGAGGAGGCTACATCGATTTCAGCGCCGGGGCTGTCGAGGGTTCCCGAAACTTTAAAAGTGACGCGACTTTTGCTGTTTACTAGGGCATCTGCAATACTATCGGCGCTGTCGCCTGATAACCTGCGGTCAGTAATTGCAAATCGTTCTTTGAAGATCATTCCGATCGAGCCGTCAACCGGACTGTTTTCAAATGGTTCCTCAAGAGCAACGGTTGCGGTCCCGGAGAGATCATAGGCTGAACCGGTAAGGAGAAAATCCTGGATGAGCACTTTTCCCTGGTCAAACGTCATTTTGGCCCTCGCTTCGGCGGAATGGTTCGCGGGAAGCGAGACGGATTCGGAGTTGACCGGCGGGATTTCTATATGGTCTCCGATAAGCAGCGCCGATCCGCGCAAGGATTGAATTTGATTCTGCTGCATGGTGCCTTCCGCATCTATATCGCAACGGCCGGTTACGGGAAGCGGGGTCTCCAGCAGCGAGCATACCTGTACGAGGTCGAGGCGCCTCGCGCGGGCATCGAAAACCAAGGGAGGCAGGCCCGGGCCGGGATTTTGCGGTAGCGCCTTTGTGCGGACTTGAATCCAGAGAATGCCTCCGAGAAAGTCGCTATCCATTTCGGTTTCCAGGATTCCTTTCAAGAGGGGCAGGACCGAAAGGTTGCCCGAGAGTTTTTCGATGCGGAGCCGCCGCTCGTTCTTGTTTAAGCGGACAGGGATATCGAGATTCGTGAGAGTAATGGAGGCGGGAAACCGGATGTCGACGCCTTCGAGCTTCAGCCCCGGCGCTCGTTCCACAAGAAGTTGGTTTGTCAGGCGCTCGAGCCGCTGATAGGGGCGCGCGAAAAAGATCGCGAGGAACGCGAGCGCCCCGACTAACAGGATAACCGATACAAGCTTTTTCACGGTCGTAGACAGACGGCTTTCATTATCGAGAAGGTTTTCCGGATATAGTTTTCGAGCAACAGTTTCACCAGACATAGAGCCGATCACGGCGATTCAGTTCCGGCTGCATCGAGCGAATCGAGAACAGTTTTGAGGACGAAGACCATGTATCCCAGATGATGCTCGGCGATGCCGTTGCTTCTGCCCTCGGCCAGGGCGATCGAAGCGATGTAATCGAGAATGTGCGGTTGGGAAAGAAAATCGATTTCACTGAGATAACTGCCGGCCTCCATCTTGCGCATGCGAACGAAGCGTTCGATGAACAACCAGTTCTGCTGTATCTGATCGAGAATGATGCTGGCGGACACGTGGGAGGTTTTATTGCCGCCGCCCTCGAAAATTCGCCACGTCAGGTAGGCAAGGTACAGAGTAAGATCGCGCGCCTGCGGCGGAAGTTCGGCAGTGAACGCATTGACGAAGGTGGCCAGGAGCGGCTGTTCTTTGTTGAACCGCTCGGCCTCGAGAGACATTTCGCGGGACGTTTGCTTTCCGATCTTCCACATGATCTTGTCTACCGCGGACCTCGTTAATAGTTTCATGGCAGTTCCGGAATGCGCCCCCTGAAATTGCAAGATTATACAGCTACATCAGAAAAGTTGCAACCAAAAATCCTATTTGGCCTGTTTCCTTGAAACATTTTGTTGCTAGAATATAATATTATTCAAGAGCCCGCATTGCGCAAGACGGCGCAAGCAAGCGGTTTCTCCATACGTGCGACAGCGGCTATTTTTTCGATATGAGGAGGAAAATTTCTCATGCCGGTGTACGAATTCAGATGCACAGCGTGTAAAAAGAAATTCTTGGAGAAATTGTCCGTAAGCCAGATGGAAAAGGGGAAGCGGAAGTGCCCGAAATGCGGCAGCAGAAAGACGGAAAAACTCATTACCGGATTCGTTCCGGTTACATCGAAAAAGAGCTAAAGCAGGATGCTGTCAATCGCGCTTCCCGGCTAGGACTTGGCTTTCTTCTTGACGGTTTCCTGAATAAACCTGACATTCTCCACCTTTGGCGGTTTGAGCCGCTTAACGGCGTCGGAGGCTGATATTTCAGTTCCCAACACTTCTTCAAGAGGTTTGTCGGGAATTTGGTCAGCCGATTTGATTTCCATTTTCGGGAGAATGATGGTGTCGAACTGAATCGCCATGAAGTCTTCGGCGTCTATCACCACTTTTCCGACAAAATGCAACTCTCGCACACCGGAGCCGCCGATGTCAATCGATACCCGTAACGGGCTTCCTTTTTCGAACATCTTGAAATCCTCCTCACGTTCATTATATGTGGTTTTCTCACGGCGTGTCAAACGGGCTGACGACCATGTTTTTCAGTCCTGTTCCGTGCATTTTCGCTTATGGATTTCTCATTATGTTGCCATTCGTCGGTTCGTTTTTTGAATCATGTTATTATGATGTATGAAGCTGCTCCTGGGGCATACTTCAACTTTGGAGATGGTGGAATGAACGAATCGGCGATATCTTTGGATTTCGGGTTGCAGTCCGATCTTTTTTGGGACCCATTGAATGAGACGGCTTTCGAGGCCGCATATAAGAACGGGTTTCGATTTTTTGAAATCTGGGGGCACGTGCCGTGGTTCGATATCTATTCTGCGTCGATGGCAAACGAGGTAAAGAAGATGGCGAGCGACTGCGGCATGTGGATTCGTTCGGTGCACTCGCCGTGCGAGGGGGGATCGGATATCTCGTCCGAAAGCACCTCCACCCGCAGAAAAAGCGTTTCCGAGGTCGTTCTCTCTATCGAGAACTGCCGGAAGATGGGAGGAACCATAGTGGTTGTCCATCCCGGTGGCTCGCTGAATTCAACGGACAAAACAGCGCAATACGAACACGATCGGCGCATCAGCAACAGCATACGCAGTTTTGAGGAGATCGAGAGAATCGCCGCGGATAATGGAGTCCGCATTGCCGTCGAGAACCTCTGCGCAAACGACGTTGGCGGAAGCGAGAAGCACTTTTTGCGCCTGCTCGAGGCCCTGAACCCGCGGATCTTCGGCATCTGCTTCGATTCCAGCCATGCTAATATAAACCCCGGCACGTTCGAGATGTTTCGGCGGGTCAGCCATCCGATCATCACGACGCACCTCTCAGACAATCATGGCGCCTATGACGAACACAAACCGCCTTTTACCGCTTCCGTGGACTGGAACGCCACAATAGAGCTGATCCTGCGCAACGGTTATCACGGACCGTGGCTGCTGGAAGTGACCAACGGAGGCGCCGATCCACTGGAGGTGCTCGCGGTGATGCGAAATTCGGCGGAAAAGCTGAAAGAGCTGATTTGCAGAAAAGAAAAAAATATTTAGATTCTGATATTGCCTTACCGGGTCGGATGTGACAGACTTGGGCTAAATGACTGGAGGAGCTAGAGGAACTTTTTCTGGTTAGGGAGTGGGGCCGCAAGAGAAAAAGGTTCCCCCTTCACCTGCAGTGCGGAATGCGGAAGCCCATCGAGCTATCATTTCATTCCATCTCCAGACCTATCCTGCACCTCAACGCGAGCGTCATCCCTTGCCTGATACAGGACGTGAAGGAAAGGGAGTTTATGATAAGCACAGCCATCGCGGAAGACCAAAAGAAAACAAAGGCGCATCTCGTTTCCGAGCTGAAGTCACTGCGCGCCCGCATCGTGAGCCTTGAAGAATTGCTGCAACAGCGAGCAAAGAAACAGGAGCCCGCGATTTTGTCCGAATCCCCCCCTGCCGTTGTCGAAACGTCTTATTTGGAAGGAGCGCTCGCCGTTGCTCAGAACCGTGCTTTCTCGACGGCGGCAAAGGATATCTGCCGGACATGCAAAAATTTTTTAGGCGCATCGCTGGTCGACATCCTGCTGGCGCGGAAAGAAAAGTTTGGCAAGCTGTGTTTTTTCGGCGCGGCCGGGCGCGCCCGCGGACCGATCCACTCACTGACGGTGCAAGGTCTCTGTAAAAAAGTTGTTCGGAGCGGCCACTACATCCGCATGAATTCTTTTGTTTATGCAGGGCGGCCGCATACCGGCTCCGGGCACATCCGAATCAAAAATGTATTGCTCATGCCCGTACGGCTCCACTCTCAAACCGCCGGAATTCTGTACCTCGCAAATAAGGCCGGCGGCTTCACGGAAGTGGACGCAAAGAGCGCCTCGGTATTTGCCGCTTATGTTTCGGCCGCCCTTCACCAGGAGCAGCTTCGGGAGACGGTCGAGAAAACAAGGAGCAGATATTCCCGCCTCTCGAAAAAGCTGCGGTTAAAAATCGATGAGGAGCGCGAACAGTTGCGACAGGCCGAGAATCTTGTTGAGATGGGGCGCATGCTTTCGACCGTGGCCCACGAGATCAGGAATATTCTCCAGATCATCCGGATGAGCTGCGATGCGTTGCGCCCGAAAGTGGCATCCTATACCGATCAACTGCAGCTTCTTGATGAGATCACGTATGCGGTCGGCATCCTGAACACCCTGGGCAGCGAACTACTCGACTACGGCAAACATATCAATCTGAACAAGGAGCCGTGCGCAATCAGGGAAGTAGTGGAGAACGCATTGGCGACCATGGGAACCAAGTTGCAGCTTTTCGATCTTCGCCTCAACCTGAAAAATGGAAACGATACGATCTGTATCGATCGGCAGAAGATCACACGCGTTCTCATGAACCTGGTTTCCAATGCGATAGAAGCAATGCCCGCAGGGGGGACATTGACAATCTCATCCGGTATTTCAAAGGCGAGACGATCGCGAACCGTTTCCTTCTCGATAGCCGACAGCGGCTGCGGAATTCCAAAGAGGGATATCGACCGGATTCAGCTGCCTTTCGTCACCACCAAAGAATATGGCGCCGGCCTCGGAATTCCAATCTGCAAGAGAATTGTGGAAGCTCACAGTGGAAAGATCCTGATAACGAGCAAGCGTCGAAAGGGGACTACCATCAAGATTCTGCTGCCGCTCGAAGCATCCGAGAGCGCATAAGCGACTTCAGATATTATCCAGTTCTGGGTAAGCGAACTTCCGTTCAGCCGCGTTCAGTCTCCAAACGCGCAGCGAATCGATCTTCATGCTGCCATCCCGGGCATATACTTCCAACCGCGGGTTCGTCAGGGCGGTATTAAACATTTTCGAGACGACCACCTCTCCGTCATTTATGTAGATCTCGACTACTGATCTGTCGATGAAAACGTGCAGACTTAGACGCGATTGCTCGCCGGACGGCAGGGGAACGGGCGTATCCGCTACCTCAATGAGCAATCTCTGCGGGTGACACTTGATATCGATCACGTTCTCGCCGGAGAAAAACCGGAGCCCGCATTCGGCGGCGGTAATGGCGGAGAGTTCAGCCAGAACTTCGCTCTGAAAATCGATCTGCGCGCGCAAGGGGCTTTGCGAGTCATCAAGAGCCACCTTAGTTTTTTCAACGAGACTTTCGTGCACTCGAAGCTTTTTCAGCTCGGCCGCCGGTTCCTGCAGTATGCGGTGTTTGGCATCGAGCGTCAGTACCCGCGGCAGCGCCATGCACCCATTCCATCCGCGCCCGATTTGAAAAAGTTCCCAATTCCAGCCGGGAATCCAGCCGAACAGGATGCGGCGCCCCATATCATCGGTGAGGACGTTCGTTCCATAGCAGGCGCCCCAGTCGACGATGCCGACAGCCTGAGGCGAGAATTCAAGAGACTCAAGGTCGAATGTTCCCGCCGCATATTTGACCAAATCGAACGGTGACGAGATCAGAATCCATTTCCGGCCCAGTTCAAAGAAATTCGGGCACTCCACATTCTCAGGCGCGAGACTGCCCACATGCTTCCAATTCAGTAACGTTTCGTCCCGCGCCTGGAAAAGAGGGATTCCCGCATCTCCACAGGCGCCGAGGATCAGGAATGTGCCAGCGCCAGTCTTGAAGACGAACGGGTCTCGCCACTCGCCGCTTGAACGAGGAGGGCCGTGCTTCTCAATCGAGAGGATCGGATTACGCCCGTATTTTCTCCATGAGAGCAGGCGCTCGTCTCCGAGAGCGGCCGCTTGCGTAAATGGTTTTGTGAAAGGCATCTGATCTTCGGAAACCGAAGTATAGATAATGATGGGATCGCCGCTGCCGTCGATTGCGGCACAGCCGGACCAGCAGCTTTTCTCGCCCGTCTCAAGAGAAGGAGCGAGCGCGATGGGCAGATGTTCCCAGTTCACGAGATCGCTGCTGCGGGCGTGTCCCCAATGCATGTGGGCCAGCTTCTCCCCCGTCGGCATATCGCCAAATGGATTATGCTGATAAAAGACGTGGTACTGGCCCTTGTGAAATATCGTCCCGTTGATATCGTTCATCCATTGGGCCGGCGGAACGAAGTGGTAAGCAGGGCGGGCAGGATCGGCGTTTGCGCGAGGGATCGCCTCCCGCAAAGCGCGCATGGCGTCAGTTGGCTTTGATTCTGGCATTCCGGTTTTTCCGGTGAAAGTTGTGCAGGGAAAGTCTCTGAATAAAACCTGAAGGCGAGAGCACCTTACGGGTTCGCTTCCGAAGCGGGAAGGGCATCCTCAGGAATCGGTGTCTTCCCGATTCCCGGGGATGCCCGATTTGCTCTACACCTGCAGAATCCTTCCTTAGTTCTCTTACTGCTTGTAGAACGACCATACCTGATCGCTGGTGACGACATCTAGCGGCTTTATGCTCAGGTCGGCTCCACGAACCCTCCAGTACACCGGTGAACCCGCGGGTATCTTGTTCCACACACCCAACGGAACTGTCCAACTCGTTCCGTAGATCCGCAGACCAAGATCGTCATATGTCGAATAATACGAGGAGAAGGTCGGAGACAGGCTCGCATCGACGGCAAACGCATTGTTCGAGCCGCCGTCCGCAGACCATTCAAACGTAGGCGGCGCGGAGAAGCCGGCCCCGTTGGCTGGGGAGGTGAGCGTAATCTGTGTTAGACCAGACGTGGAGCAGACGGCGAAATCGGCGGTCATCGTGGTGGCGGAATTACTGATGTTGGAGACGGCGACCTCCGAATCACAATCGATGTAAGAACCGCTGTTGGGGTTGGTGGAGAGATCGAATGAGCGCTTGTTTGTCGAGCCGGGGAAGCAATCGCCGGCGTCTCCCGAGTTCAGACCCTTTTCCAGGTGAAGTTGGCCGTCCGCCTGTTCAAGAGCCACGAGAAAATGATTGATGCAGTCACAGTTTTCCTGGCTGAGACATTCGCGCGTGTTATTCGTCTTGGCCTGGTCGATGTGCCAGATCAGCAGGCCAGCTCCCGGCAAGGCGGCGTCATAGCCGATTTTCTGCCGGTTCTCCACGAGGAAGAACTCGTCATTAAACAGGCCGCAGTCCCAGAGAAGATAGATGTCGCCGCCTGCATTTTCTATGGCCGCTATGGAGGCGCCGTCAAAATCCTGCGTCACGATGGTTGCATCTGCAAATCCGAGGCCGATCCGGCTCCAGGCGTCGGGATGAGCGGGCGAATTGCCCAGCGTCCCGTTCCAGCTTCCGCCCGCCATCAGGCTCCACCGGCCGATGCCCTGCGAGCTGTAGTCGGTGTCGTACAGGTCGGGGAGTCCGAAGACGTGGCCAAGTTCGTGGCAATAGACGCCGATGGTCATGTCGCCCGGGGTATACCAGTATTCCGGCTCCATCGAATACGGGTAAATGTAAACCCCGTCCTTGTACCGCGGGCTGATTGCCCACTGATGCGACCAGATGTCGCTCGTGCTTCCTGTGAGCTCCGCGCCGCTGCCGGCATGTATGACAAAGAGAGCATCGACGACGCCGTTGCCGTCATTATCATATTGAGAGTAATCGACAACAGCGTTGGCGGCATCGACAACTTCTTCGACCAGCCTTTGTGCGTTTTGAGGATATGTTCCGAGCCCATATTCGCCATCCGTATAATAGGCATAGGGCTGCGAAGCACGACTCCAACCCACTGCGCTTGGCAGATTCACCGTCACAATCGTGAGGCTTCCGTAAGAGACCTGCGTGTAGAAATCCCTAACCGTGCCCGTCCCGGTACCGAAGACGAGCGTGTCGAAATAGGCGGCGCCAACTTGTGAGAGGTTATCGGAGAAATCCACCAGAAGAGCGAGCGCCTTGAAATCGCCCTCCGGCCCCGACAGGCGCTTCTCTGAAAAAAGGTGTTCGAGGGCGCTGATTTTCTTCGGCGGCACATTGATACCCCGGCTTTTCAGCAACTCGGGGTTCTTCAGGAATTCGGGAATAGCAATCTTGCCCTCACGGTATTTGCGCAAGAGCTCGGGGTGGGGCGGCATCGCGGATGCCTCGCGTGCGAAACCGCCCGCAGTAAAAGCGATGAAAAGGAACAACATAAGACTCGTAACCGCCTGTCTCCGAACCATTTCGACCTCCTGTTGAAGTGAATAAGCGGACCCGCTCGTAATGAAACCTTCATGAAAAAGTGAAACCATTATACCATAAACTTATCCTATAAGCTAATTTTTTCTTTTGCTGCAGGAAAATTATTTCCGTGCTTCAGGTCCAGACACCGGCGATTGTCCACCCGCAATGCTTGCATTTCCCCTTTTCGAGCTCAACGCTCGCTATGCCGAAGCCGACGCGCCGAACAACCGCTCTTTGGCAATTCGGGCAATAGGTCGATTCCCCTTCATGGCCGGGCACATTTCCGACATATGAGTAATTCAGACCGGCCTTTCGCGCGATTTCACGCGCGCGGTCAAGCGTGCGGATCGGGGTGGGAGGCAAATTTTTTATCTTATAGGTGGGATGGTAGCGGGTGAAATGGATCGGGACATCGGGACCCAGTTCCGTCACAATCCATGCGCACATATCGGCGATTTCCCCGGGATCGTCGTTGAGAGTTGGGATAATGAGAACGACGACCTCGAACCACATCTTTTTCTTTTTCAACAACTTCAGCGTGTCCAGCACGGGCTGAAGCTTGCCGCTGCACATTTCGGAATAGAATTTTTCGGTGAACGCTTTCAGATCGATCTTCACCGCGCTCAGATGCTCGCACAGCTCGGACATCGGCTTTTCCTTGATATAGCCGTTCGATATCATCACGCTCTTGATGCTTTTTTCCTTTGCGAGCTTGGCGGTGTCGTGCATGTATTCATAAAAGACAACGGGCTCGGTATATGTGAACGCGATCGACTCGATCCGGCCCTCGATCGCCTTCGCGACGACGGCCTCCGGCGGAAAATGGATGCTTCTCACCTGCTCGGGCCGGAACTGCGAAATCTCCCAATTCTGGCAGAACTTGCATTCGATGTTACAGCCGGCGGTCGCGAGCGAAAGGGCGCGCGCGCCGGGAAGGAAATGAAAGAGGGGTTTCTTTTCGATTGGATCGACGTTGATCGAGCAGGCCCGCCCATATACGAGGGTCTTATACGAGCCGCCGAAGTTTTCGCGGACGCCGCAGTAGCCGCGCTCTTTCGGGGCCACCTTGCAGGCGCGCGGGCAGACCTCGCATTCGACCTTGCCCTCCTCGAGTTTCTTGTAATGCATCGCCTCGCGAACGAAAATGTCCGACGGCGCCTCTGGGAGACTTTCTCCGGCCGCCGCCTCGCCCGCCGCCGATACCTCGGAAACCTGCGCTTTGCCGCCCCTGTTCAGCCATTTCAAAGCGGCTATCGACCCGCCAACCCCGGCAACGGTAACTCCCGCTTTGACAAGAAAATCCCTGCGCAAAATCATTGTTTCAACCGCCGATGAACGCCGATAAACGCCGATATTTGATCAAAAATCTTGAACAATTCTTTTTACTTCAACTTTTGGTTTGCCGAAGTTAATGAGTAGGCATATTGGAAAACCCGTGGCTCTTAAATAATTCATACACTGCGCAACATGTCCTTCATCGAACGCGCGAACTGCCTTTAGTTCCAGGATAACAGTATCTTCAACCATTATATCTGCTGTAAAATCGCCAACTACTTCGCCTTCATATTTTACCTTGATGGGGAACTGTTGTTGCCTTCTTATGCCAGCCTTCCGCAATTCAATCGCCAAAGCGTTTTCATAGACCTTTTCAACGAATCCGGCTCCGAGTGTATTGCTGACTGTATATGCGCATCCAATTATTCTTTCCGTTAATCGATCCAAATCCAATCGGCGTTCATCGGCGGTTCCCTTTCTTTCTTTTCCCTGTTTCAGGCCTAAGAGACAGAAAGTTTTGAGATCTTTCCTGGATCGGCGGTTCCCAATCCCCGCTCTTCCGCCGTTTCGATGTACTTCGGTTCGCGGCCGCTTTCCTTCAGCGGTTTCATCCCTTTTTCTTTTCGCTTTTGCTCGATGATGTCCCAACCGATTTTGTCCGCGGCGACGGGATCGTCAGCCACAAGCAGCGTGGCTGCGGGCCATGCCCATTGCGGGCGCGGAGCCGGGCCGCCATGATACTGCGCGATCAGGCCGTCGCACACGACCAGCCGCAGCTTGTTTTTGATGTACGGGTGCGCGCACAGGTCCGCCACGAACGGATTGCAGTTGTTGTCGTGATACTTGTTCGGATTGTGGATTGCGCCGTAGAAGTTCTTCATGCCGAGCGAGACGCCGGCCAGATCGTGGTCCTTCAGGACGGGCACATTAACGATTGCCGTGCAGATGCGCGAGATGATCCTGCTGAAACAGGAGCCGATCTCGCCGGAGAATTCGATATCGGACTCGTAGCCGGCGCCGCGCGAATCGGTTGCTAAAACCCGCGCGCCGTCGAGGCCTTTTAGTGAGAACCCCGCCGATAGCAGGTCGTGCTCGGTCCGATCCCAGACAATGATTTTTTCTTTCGGGATTCCGGCCGACGCCACTCCCTCAACAATGGCCGCAACGAGTTCGGGATGGCTCGACAGGTCGCGTCCGGCGAGGCAGTTCACCTTGATGCCGACCACATCGCCTGAAGAAAAAAAGCTTTTCCATGCGGAGGAGGCGTCCGATTTTCCGGATAAAGCGACAACAGCTTCGTCCAGAATTTTTTTGATCTTGTCGCCAGCGGGTGTTTTGTCAGGGTTCAGGAGCGATGGCCGCTGAGCAACGATGACTTTTGCGTTCCATGACGGTTTCGCCGCCGATTGTTCGGAAGCGCCGCTCTGTGCGGCCGCCCACATTCCGGCAGGGAAAAGAGGCAGTGTCTGCAAGAAATTGCGCCGTGTCTGATGACGTTTCATCTGCGAAGATATTGAATTGATTTAGTTGCGCAGGAAGTTCTGCTTCGATTGAATCGCTTCTGAGGGTCGCCGTTGCCAGATATTCTAAACCGGCAGCGAAGGAAAAGTCAAAAGAACTCTTGACAGCGCGGAAAATTTCCTTTGTCATTCCAGAAGGCCAGAAGCAGAAGAACTCGAAGATGAGGCCCAAGTGCATGTGCGCGCTGATGTTGTCGGGGTCGACGGCGAGGACCGCATTATATTCGCGGATTGCCGACTCGGGCTGCCGCATTTTCACACATACCTGACCGAGCCGCAGGTGATACCTGACCTCTTTGGGCGCGAGGGAGGCCGCTTTCTTGAAGGATGCCGCCGCCAGCTTCAAGTCTCTTTGGGCGAGAAAGGCCTTCCCGAGGCTGTAGTAAAGGGAAGGTTCATTCGGATTCTGGAGAATCTTCGTTTCGAGAGAGGAAATCAAGTCCATATAACATTTGTGCCAGTTTTTAACCAATAAGCTATGAATGATACTAACAGCGGGTAAATTGGTTGTCAAGGTCTTTGCACATATGAGCGTATTTCGTCTATACTGAATTGCAACTTTATGCGAGAGTTTGAGCGGAGGCAAGGCTTGATGAAGCCAGGCGGCAAGATTTCAAGACGCGAAGCAGCAAATGGATTACGGCGCAGGGGGCGAGAGCGCACCAACATGCTTTGGAACAAAAAAAATGAGAGATAGAAACCGCCTCAAACGAATGGGTACCAAGGAACAAGAGATATGAAGTATGGCAAAACAGATCGGACAGATTCTTGATGAGCGGTATCGAATAACTAATCTTCTCGGCGGCGGGATGGCATACGTGTATCTGCTGGAGCATATTGAAACCGGCGAGAGGCGGGCGGCCAAGACCGTGCGCGACGAGTTTCTGAAGGATGCCGCGATGGTAGCCCGTTTCCGGCGCGAAATGAAGATATGGGTCGCCATCGGCAGTCATCCGAACATTGTACGGGCTTACTCGGTGAAAGAGATCGAGGGGCGTCCCTTCCTCTTCATGGAATGGGTCGAGGGCGGCTCTCTTTTCGACTTCATAAAGAAGAGGGCATTGTTGCCGGTCGAACGGCTCCTGCAGATTGCGGAAGAGATTGCCACCGGCCTCGTGTATGTCCATAACTGCATGACGCCGGACGGAATTCGCGGCATCGTTCATCGAGACCTGACGCCGGCGAACGTGATGCTTGACCGAAACGGCACAATCAAGATTTCGGATTTCGGGATAGCGCGCGCTGTCGACAGCACGGTCCTCACCGGAACCTGCGACATGCTCGGCACGTTTCCCTACGTATCGCCTGAACAATTTGATTGTCCTCACGAAGTTGACAAGCGGACCGACATCTATTCATTCGGGGCGCTGATGTATCATCTTTCGTGCGCGACTCCGCCGTTCGTCGGCAGCAACTGGAATGAGCTGGCCCAAAAGATCAAGACAGCAGTTCCCGTTGCTCCGGCGGAATTACGAAAGGATTTGCCGGAGGGCTTTTCAAAGATGCTCATGCAGTGCCTGGAAAAAAAGCCCGAAGATCGAGTTCAAGATTTTGCGGATGTCATGGCAATCGTCGGAACCTTGCAGATGGATGGAACTACAAGAAAGGATGCGGACGCCAATGTTTGTCTGAGCCGAATTCTCGATGCGGCGGAAAGGGAGGCCGCAGCCTCGGGCATCGACATGGTTGATCCAATGCATTTGCTTATGTCGATCGCATCGAACGAGCGGGAGACATTCTCGTGCTGGCTTCAGGAGACCAAGGTGGACGCGATAGATTTCGCCGAGAACCTTCGGTGCTGCATTGAGCACAAGGAGAAGGCAGAGATACCAAAGAATGTTCGGTTCAAGCGTTCGGCCCAGAGGGTCATGGCGCTGGCGCGCTCATTGTCCGAACAGGACGGAGCTCCGGCGCCAGATGCGCGCCACATTTTGCAGGCGCTGCTGCAGGAGCCTTCTGTCCAGGAAACCGTACATAAGGCGCTTCATGTGGCGCACGCGTCAAACGTGGTTGAGAAATTGCTGGAGGTTTTTAAGAGAAAGAAATGATTCAAGTAAATCCAGATTCCTTCTTCGATCCGTCCCCTGCCGTCTGTTCGATTCGCGCCCCTCTTCGACAATACCAAAGCCAAAGAAGGAATGGCGAGTAACATAGAATTCGCGCTGGCTTGTCACGCGCGCTTTGAGTGTTCGCGGAAATGGGGATGGAACATTTTTCGCTTGACAAACATTATCCTGTCGGGTTAAATTCTTTCGCATAGCTTCCCAGGTGGCGTCCGTGGTGGTTTTTGCTGACAATTTTGATCGAGCCGATGTCGGTCCCGATTGGACGTTGTAGGGGACTTTTGAGGAACAAGTGCAAAGCTGGGTGCTTGAGAAACAAATTGGAATACGAGATCTTCAAAAGGGGCAAAAACCAGTACCTGACGGACAGGCAACAATACTACGTTCAGATTCGTCGCTCGCTCAGAGGCATGGGGCATCCTTTTGATATTATTCTCATCTCCAAACAGTGGTTTGAGGAAAGCAAAGATGTCATCGGCGGCATCGCCTATCCAGCCAACAGATACGGGAAAGTGATCTATGAGGCCGCCTGAGGACATCAAGCGTAAGCTTATCGCTGAATGGCTTCGCAAGGCTGATTCCGACACGGACTTGGCTGAACATTTGATGGCGGAGGGCGCCGCTTTCGCCAACTCTATTGCTTTTCACAGTCAACAAGCCGCCGAAAAATATTTGAAGGCCTTCTTGACATCACATCAGGTAGCATTCCCAAAAACACACGAAAGAACTGTTGGATCTTGCCGAGACTTGCAATGCGAACCTTGCTGCTTCATCACGTGATGTAATCGTGCTCACGCCCTATGGAGTTGAGTTGCGGTATCCGGGAGATCGTCCGGATGCGACGCCTGACGAAGCCCGCAAAACCGTCGAGCTCGCGTGCAAAGTACGCGCAGGTGTTCTAGACGCACTGCAATGAATAGGTGTCTTTCTTCCTCCTACTATGGCCATGGCGCCTCGACTACAGCCTGCGGCCTGCCTCTCCAATCCCTGAATATCCGTGAAAATCCGTAGTGAAAACATTGGCCTCAATCCGCGCATTACGCCGAAACGAGTCGACGGCGCAACCGGCAAACCCCCCCTCCCGGGAGAGCATTTCTATCTGGCGTGCTAGAGGAGTTACCATCTGCAAAGGACATTCAAAATAAATTTCTTGACATGTACATTCAAAGTGTTGTATATGTTATAGGCTTTAATTTAAGTGTATCTTGATAAGAAGCTTTCTTGCTCATTGAGCTTCCGCAAAATTGAAAACTACGTGTGCGGGGCAGGAAATCGGAGGCACAAAATGCGAATGGCACGCAGTTTGGCAGCTATTATCCTCTTCTCAATACTTTCAGTCAACACCGCTCAAGCTCAACAGTGCGTGTCGCTGGATGTTCCATACATTCATCAGGTATTGGATATGGAACGGAGGGTATTTTACGGCTGTAATGCATGTGGTCCTACGTGCTCCGTGATGCTAGCGAATTACTATGGCTTATTGCCTGATAATCTCAGCGATTACAAGGGGTGGTATATCTATAACGGCTATGATGGATTCAAGGACTTCTCCGGACAAGATTATACCGCACGTTGGGCGTACGATTGTGATGGAAATGAATCTGCCGGGGCTCATAATTACATTATTGTTGATGCTGGCGGCGGGTATTGGGGAACCGATCCCACGAAAATTGCGAGCTATCTGAGTAATCACAGCTTTGATGTTCCTGATTCATGGACCTATACAAATCTAATGGCTGAAATTGAGCAAGAGTTGAATGAAGGCCGGCCCCTAGTAGGACACATGAAAATTGGTCTGGAATGTGACGATCCCGGTGCAATCTGTCACTATTTCGTAATTGTGGGTACTGACGCGCCAAATCGGATCATAGTAAATGATCCTTACGGAGACTATAATGAGCCCGGCTGGGGAAGTCATTATAACGGGCAAAACGTAATTTACAATATAAGCGACATTGGTCTCGACATGGTGTTACCTGTGACCCCTCACGTGCGAGGACGGTATCCCGAAAATCCCATATTCAAGGTTCTTTCTATCGAGGAGTTTGCAATCACCCCACTTTACCAATACCAAACGTTCCAAAGACAAGACTTTCGAAATAAATTTAAACTCTACTACCCTGTAACGGGTGGCGTCGCTGAGTATCTGTATGAAAACGAAGTATGCGCAGGAGAGACGGAGCGGGGTTGGGATCCCGCTGTAAGCCCCTTCATTGTCCAGGCATATAACGACCATGGCAGAGCTGTGTCTCTTGGTAATGTATATAGCGATGCGGGGTACCCGGAACAGGCGCATACGTGGTGGAACTATTGGATACAGAACTTCGATGGTGGCGATCTGGGAGAGTGTTGCATCATGTATAAACCAGGTGCGCTGGAAGCGTTTTCGCTTCACGGACGTTTCTGGAACAAATACCGATACAATGGCGGCCCAGATATGGACGTAGGTGACGGGGTCAAATTAGGCTGCCCGACTTCAAGAGAATTTTTTATCAACGGTGTTTCGATCCCGACCCAGCAAGATTTTGAAGGCGGCTACATGATATGGGACGGTGTCGACGTAAATGTATTTAATCTGGCGTGCTTTGAAATAGCGCTGGGCGGCTATGAAGATCTCATTATTTCCGCCGAAGCTGTGTCGCCCTTTCAGGCAAAGATATCTGTCCAACTGGATCCCTATGGCGCTCCTTTTTACCGTCTAATCCGTAATGGTTTTGCATTTACCCCTACTTCAGATTCTATCATCTATGATAATGGCGTTAAACCGGAGACGGAGGTGAGTTATCAAATAGCGGCAGTGGACCATGACGGGACCTTCTTGGGGTCGTCAAACGAGGCAAAAATAATCATTCCGGAGGAGGAGCCGAGAATCACTGTCTTTGCCGAAGATGTCGGAAGAACATATATTGACATCAGATGGGAAGATCTTTCCTGGGCTCCGTTTTATGAAACTTACCTAAATGGACAGGCTCAGGGCCCGATAAACGGAGCCGACACATGGTCATTTGGTCCGCTTGAACCTGACACCTCCTATGGAATTCAAGTTGTTGCGTTAACAGCAACTTTTGAGGAAGTTGCTCGCAGCAATCTCCTCGTGGTAAAGACCCTGTCCGAGGATCCGCCGGAACCACCGCCACCCCCAGAACCAGATCCGGAGGTGGAATTCACAATCATAAGCGGTATCGGCTTACTTGAAGACCCGCCCTACGTGACAAGTAGTGTCTACACAGCTTTTTTTGAGGTTCAGTACTATGGCTCTTCGCCCAAGGCCGTTGATAGGTTTCAGGTTCAAGCTGAATGTGTGGATCAGTGGGGGAGTATTTACACGAAGAATTTTGCTTCTCATACTTTTGTTCCAGCAAGGGTCTTCAATCCTGGTGATACATATAGATACGAAGAAACCAATGATGGCTGGCCATTACCGGGATTGCCGACAACAAACACTCTCGAGGCGTATGTGAAATTTAGCGGTATCGCCGGTCAGTATCAAATTGTTGAAGCGGCCGAGGGAGCGACATATGCCTTCATCTTCGAAACTGTTGATCCATCTACACTCAAAGCTCAACTAAGTACGAAAGCAGTAGTCGTCAGTCCTTCACCACTTACGAATGATGATAATCCGTCCCTTACCGCAACCATCTCAAACGAAGATGGTGATGCCGATGCCAATGACTTTGACGTAGTCATCGAGGCAGACGATGGACAGTCCTGCACGATAGTTGTTCCGCAACTCCTGGCCGGAGAAGCTTCGGCGCTCCCTCCATGCGAGTTTGATCCGCTATCTGTTGGATCTCATAATTTCCAAATCGCAATCGACCCTGACGAGAGAGTTCCGGTTTACGACAGGGCTCCCTGTTATTCGACGGTGATAATAGAGGTGGTTCTGGGGACAACGGATTCCGACAACGACGGTGTATTAGACGATGGTGACGGCAGCACTGTGACAGGTGATTACCCGTGCACAGGAGGCATGGTGGAAGGATGCGATGACAACTGCATCAACACCTATAATCCCTATCAAGAGGATTGCAACTTTAACGGTGTCGGAGATGCCTGTGACACGGTTACTCCAACTGCTCTTGAAATCTGCGACGGCATCGATAACGACTGCAATGCGGTAACGGCCGATGGCATTGACGAGCCCTGGTATAATCAACCGACAAGCTGTGGCGTTGGCCAATGCGCGGCCGAAGGTGACTTTGAATGTCAGGCGGGCGTGCAGGTAGATACATGTACCGAAGGCGTCCCATCGATAGAGGTTTGTGATACCCTCGATAACGACTGTGATGGCTTAAATGACGAGGCGGATGATCTAGGATATACAACATGCGGTTTAGGTGTTTGCGAGCATACTATCGATAATTGCATAGACGGCGTGCCGCAGGTCTGCGACCCCTTTGAGGGCGCCGGACCCGAACTGTGCGACAAGCTGGACAATGACTGCGATGGCTTTACAACAGACGACGGCGTCGATGAGGAATGGTATGCCCAGCAAACTAGTTGCGGAGTGGGTGAATGCGCCTCGACAGGCGACCTTGGCTGTCAGGGGGGCGAGCAGGTAGATACCTGTGATGAAGGCCAGCCGGTTCCGGAGGCGTGTGTCGACGGGCTTGATAACGACTGTGATGGCTTTGCCGACAGAGACGACCCTGACTGTCCCGGACTGACTGAAATCTATTTGGAATCTCCTTCAGATCAAGTAGATTTATCTTCGCCTCCAGTTTTTGTTTGGTCACCGGATGGAGGCATTGAGAATGTTTTCGCCGTTGATTTTAGTTTTTCACCAGGTTTCACGACCTATTATTCGACATATGAACATCTGCATTTGCTTATCCGTCAGGAAAACTGGTCAATGCCAATCACTATCTGGAACAGGATACCGAATAATTCCTACGTATTTTGGCGAGTGCGCGGGGCCGATATGAATGAGGCGCCATTGAAGCTAGTTACAAGCTTGGAGACCAGGTGGTTTCACAAGGTCCCACAGCACTAGCAGGTATGGATACACCAGATGCTCCGGGTGTGGACGACTCGTATGTGGCCCAGGGATCCCTCCAACGGCGGGACAGCCCCCACAAGCGCGTCAGCCGCTCCACGCGCTTGTGGTTGACCCGGTACCCGATTTCCATGAGCCAGTGAGTCATCCGCGGCGCTCCGTAGAACGGCCGCTTGAGATACAACTCGTCGATCACTCGCATCAACGCGAGATTCTCTTCGCTCTCGATTCCCGACGGCGGCTCGTGATAATAGCTGGAACGAGAGAGGCCGACCAGAGCGCCCTGCATGGCCACAGAGAGCTTTTTGTGCGATGGATTGATCCATGTCCGTTTGACCTCGCGAGGAACGCTTAGAGCTTTTTTTTGAGCCAGTCCAATTCTACTTTCAGGCGCCCGATCTCCTCGTACAAGGGCGCGCTGATCTCTTCTTCGCTTCTGCCGTTCGTGCCATTTGCCCGGCTGAAAACTCCGGCTGCGCCATCAAGGAGTTGCCGCTTCCACTGCGCGATCACCGTCGGGTGCACGCCATAGGTGGAGCTCAATTCGCTCAGCGTCTTCACCCCTCGAACTGCTTCCAACGCCACTCTCGCTTTGAACTCGTCGCTGTGCTTTCTCCGCTTCTTCGCCATGCACTCTCTCCCGTTCTCTGGACCTTCTCAAGCTCCAATATTATAGCTTACCTACCTGTCCAAAAAACGGGGGGAACTTCATTTTTAGCTTCTTCAAACCTGCCTCCCCAAGCTACATTCCATGCGGTTGGGATTGTTGAAATCATTCGACAGTATATAGAAGGCGGTAAAAGCGCGGATTCAGTTGTCGAGAGATTAATCGCAAGACATCCGCCAGTACAGTTAGGGGCGGTTTTGCAGCCTGCGCATCGAGGTCGATTTTCAATATTGTCCAAAGAATGTACGAGGAAATGTTTGAGTGCTGAATCATCGAGACCATTATTAAGATGTCCTAAAATAAGCCAAGGAAAATTTGGAGCAAGATAAGCTAATGCGCTACAACCTGTAATTTGCCCATTCGGCAGAAAAGCAAGATTCGTAAATCCCGCACCACACCCCCAAGAATCAGAAAGCCCTCCCCCTACGTGCTCGGAATTTTTGTAGAGCGGTCCAATTTCAAGAATGCTTTTGTTCTTGTTCACCTTCCACGTGTAAGCAGCGATGTTCAGGATAGAAGTTACCAATTCCGAGATTGTCTCCTCAGTCCATTCGGCAGTACCGTAGACCGGACCTATGTCGATTTGTTTAATTCCCGACTCGTGCAGGTAGAGAACATTAGTCAAGAGAGCGCTTGCGCAATTCGGATGCACAGTGATACTAGCAACATACGAAGCGCCTTTCGCTATGAGGTCCTTGAGATTAGAGACAACTTTTTTCTGTGTTGCTTCTCCATTGCGGTCCTTCCGATAAATGTCATGCGTCTGAGGAAGACCGTCCACACTGATGACAACTTTGAAATTTAGACTTTTTAAGAAGTCCATGATTTGGTGATCCAGAATAATTCCATTCGTCTTTAATACAAATCCTATCTCTGCCCCGGCTTTTTCGGCTTTTATCTTTGCATAATGAGACAGCTTCCTGATTAGGGGGAGATTGAGGAGCGGTTCTCCTCCCGTAAAAGTGATGTCTAGCGTCTTAGCACCCTCACTAAGAAACATGAACATGTCAATAGCCGCTTTCCCGAGTTCTTCATCCATATGGGCCGGATTCATGTGCCGAGCGAGGCAGTAAGTACAAGACATGTTGCAAAATGTGGTAACCAAAAGCTCACAAGACAAGGCTTCATGAACTGAATTTGACAAGTTCTTAGATGTCATCTTCCTTCAGGTTTATTTAATGTGCAACCACCTTTCCCGCGAGGATGATTCAACATACAAGCCGCGTTAGGTTTGTTTATGGTGCATCCTGCGCCTTTCCCAGCCGGTTGATTCAGGGTACATCCGCCTCTCCCAAGAGGTTTATTGAGAGTGCATCCTGCGCCTTTACCCAGAGGCTGATTAAGGGTGCATCCTGCACCCTTGCCGAGGGGCTGGTTCAGCGTGCATCCCGCACCTTTATTATGTGGCTGGTTCAATGTGCAACCCGAGCCTTCTCCATGTGGTTGGTTTAAGGTGCACCTGCACCCTTGGGTTTATTCAGCGTGCATCCCCCCTTACCTCTTGGTTTATTTAGCGTGCATCCTCCTGTGCCTGCCGGTTTATTCAATGTGCATGCCATGTTATCCCTCCTCTCCCGTTTTATGTTTTCATTGTCCCTGTTGGACGCTTCTCCCTTAAATTCAGATCCGGCTTGCTGCTTTTCACTTCTTTGAAATCTGGATCACTTTTTTTTGAAGCTGCGATCCAAGTTCTGCATTAGCAAAGGATATGATAAAGCCCTCCTTAGTCCCGGCTTCTCCCCTTGGTATCGAGGCAACGGCCTCCGACCTTTGGTACCGGAAGTTGAATTTGAATCTTCCCAAGCTCGTTTGAGTTGCGAGATTTCCTATTCACCTCCAACGGGTCAATACAGGCCGGAATCGTCAAGGTTTTTGAATATATGACAACCTCGGAACCTCTGTACCTTTTCCCTGCGCTGTAGGGGATTTGATATATAAGTTGATTATAATCATGATAGAGCGCAGATATCTCGGAAGAATAATCGTATGAGATTACCCAGTTTTGTTTAAGTCGTGCTCGAATCAAGTCAGAGATCTTTACATGATCATTGTATTGATAATTATTCCGATAAAGCCTTCTTCCCTTCTTTAGATAAGGAGGATCTAAATAAACCAGCATCCTTTGGTCAAGGTGCTCAAGAACAGATGTAATAAACATGAAAGCATCTAAATTGTATAAGTGAATTCTATCCTTGTATTTTCCTATTTTTTGTACTCGATGTATCAGCTGACTCTTATTGTATCGCGCTCCAATTTTCCATTTTCCTTCCTGTTTTTTTCCTCCAATGACACCGCCCGTAATTATTCCTGAGCGATTTGTGCGATTGAGGAAGAATGTCGAGAAACCTATCTCCAATTTCGAATGTCCTTTAGGATTCTCTTGAACATTTTTTTGACAATGCCATTCTTTGAGAGTCACTGGAGTTTTACTTATCAAGGTGCACAAATCCCGTGTTTCGTACAACACGGAATGCCAAAAAGCATGTAGTGTTTCATCGATATCATTGATATGTATTTCGGAGACATATTCATCAAAAAGTAAACTTAACGCCACCGCTGCTCCGCCGGCGTATGGTTCTGCATAATGTCTATCAAGCAGTCCATTTCCCCGGATTATCAACTTAATGAAATCGGCCAGTTTTCCTTTTCCGCCAGGATATCGCAACGGCGTGTAGTATCTCATCATCTTATGCCCATAAATTCTCCACGAATTCCTGCATTTCGTCCCAAGCTTGCTTCAGTTCTCTAGGCTTAGGAAGAAGATGTTTATTATGGACATATGCGTGCATAGTGTCAATTGAGAGAAGCGAGTGAGGACTCGAGATAGCAACATGAATGGGCTTCAGTTGATTCTCTTGGAGAAGCTTCTTCTTCTTTAAATCGGTCATCACCGCCTCCGCCTTCTTACTTAATGTTGAATTTTCATGAATGGGAAGATTATTTTTCTCGATATGATGATCAATGCTCAACTCAAAGAAGACCCGGAACGCTATTGCGCCGGCATTTGGATATACATCTAAATCCAGTTTCTTCAATTCTCTATATATGCTGTTGATTCTAGGGTGATCAATCTTTATTATAAAACTTGATGGTATTAGAGTCTTTCGCTTTGTATATACGGGTTTACTTCTTTTTCCCGTTGTTTCCTTCTTCACATCGAAAACATTTTCTTTTGCGGATTCCAAGCCCCACTGAGCCGCAGATTGTTTTGAACGATCGGGAACATCTCCTTTTCGAAACGTCTCAATGTAATCCACCCTGTCTGTTTTTGATCTAATATCGTTTACGTTAATTCGATTGTCGGCTAAATCGATAACAATCTTTTTCAGACCTTTTAATGTTTCTTCAGGCAGCAGATCGGATTTGACTTCGCCTCCAGCAATCTCAATTCCAAGAAATTCCCTGACGTATGGATCCTTCAGTAAGCGCATAAGGTTGGTGACAGAGACTTCTTCAATCCTTTTACGTAAATCGCTTTTTGCTTCAATTTTATCTTTGACAAAATCAACAACCTGAAGAGCGGGTGATTTTTTGCCAAGCCTTTCATTGAATCGAGCAACTTCCTTTGCGCCCCATGCGACAACACCTCTTCCCTGATTTTCGCCTGTATGTTTGAGCCTTATCCATCTATCCGCGGCTTTTCTATTCTGCATAATCGCACATGGAATTCGATCCACAGGGTTTCGTTTGTATAAAAGGCTTAGCTTTCGAAATTTTTCTCGCAGTTGTCGGGGAGTATCCCCATCCAGAATTGCAGGCGTTTCCAAGATTTTCAAAGCTGTTATACGACGATTTCCCTCCAGCACAACATACAAATTAGCATTGCCTAGATGAGGAATAACGAGTAGTGCCTCAGAAGGATTTGGACCGGCTTCAATGATATCTTCTGCTAAATGAAGCAGCTTATCTTGCTGGTCATCAAGCATAGCCTGAATTGCTCCTTTTTGGCTTTCGACAAGATCATGGCGTGGGTTTTCAACATCCAGTAGCAAGTTGGCAAGGGGGATTTCTTTAATGTCATAACCTGCCATGGCTTCCTCCCGAATATAGATTAAGCTGTCTGAATATCGCCAATATACTATTAAATGGGAAATTTAGTCAAGAATTATTTCACCAAGCGGCAATCGATCATTGAGCGCAACGCTCACAGAATATTTAAATCCTCGTATGGAAAAGCGAGGACACGAAAATCCGACATAAGGTTCATGTCTCCTTTTCTTCCGTCACGCATGGGAAGTTTTGCCACTTGTTTCGGTCACAGCATGCCCCGCTGCCACGTCAGCGTCCATCGGCGGTTACAAGAAGGCAGGAGAACGGATTCTGCCTTCGACCTGCGCACGAATGATCACGCGAGACGCGTGACTTCGCTCTCCGCTCAGCGGAAGAGAGATCCTTTGCTTCGCTCAACCGGCGGTGTATTTTCGGCGTTTATCAGCGTCCATCGGCGGTTGAAGTAATCCGAGTTAATCCGAGAAAATCCGTGGAGAAACAGGTGGTTGTTAGCTTCGGGGATCCCGCGGGGCGAGCGGGATTTCGCTTCGCTCAATCGGCGGTGTATTTTCGGTTAGCTTCGGGGACAGAATTCAAAAAGACATGAATTCCGTAAAGGGAGTCAGTCCCCTTCGCTGTTGAAAGCTTCTCCGGTTTCATGGTAAGATTTTTTTAGGGGGGGAAGCCCGGCGGCTGTGGAATGCAGCCGGGGCTTTCCCTATCGCACTTTAGAGGAAAGATCATGAATCGGGAGAGTGAGGAGAAAAAATCCGGCCAGCCGGCGCAGCCGCCGAGCCGAAGGAAAATAGCGGTTACCACCCTGCTCGTGCTTGTCGTATGCGCGGTCGCTGTCGCGTTCTTCTTTTGGCGGAGGGCCCAGATCTACGTGCGGACCGACGACGCTTACGTCCACGGACACATCCACTCGATCAGCTCGCGGGTACCCGGCACGATTTCGGAAGTTCTGGTGACCGACAATGAATCGGTGGTGAAGGATCAGTTGCTGGTACGGCTCGATCCTGCCACTTTTGAGGCCGCCGTTCGCGACTCGGAGGCCGCTCTCGAGCTTGCGAGGAACGAGGTCGCGCAGATGCAGGCCGCCGTGCAGGTGGCCGAGGCGCGGCTTGCCCACGCGAGGGCGACGCTGAACCAGGCTGAGGTCGATTTGCGGCGGGCTGAGGAGCTGGCCAGAAGCGGGATCGCATCGAAAGAGGCGCACGATAAAGCGACAACCAGCAAAAGAGTCTCGGAGGCGGCCGTCAGGGCCGCGCAGGAGGAGCTGCAGCGGGCGCGGGCCGCACTCGGCTCGGTCGAGGGAATGCACCCGCTCGTGCTGAAGCGGCAGGCGGAGCTGGATGAGGCTCGCCTGAACCTGCAGTATACCGAAATCCGATCGCCGTCTGAAGGCTATATCACGCGCAAGTCGGCCGAGGTCGGCAACCGCATCCAGCCGGGCCAGCCGCTGATGTCGGTTGTCCCGCTCGACGACATCTGGATCGTTGCGAATTACAAGGAAACTCAGCTCGAGCGAATCAAGGTGGGCCAGCCGGTCGAAATCGAGGTCGATACTTATCCGGGTGTCAAAATCAAAGGGCGAGTCGAGAGCATCATGGCCGGTACCGGCGCGGTCTTTTCGCTGTTTCCGCCCGAGAACGCGACGGGGAATTTCGTAAAGGTGGTCCAGCGAGTGCCGGTGAAGATCGTGCTGGAGGACTACCCGAACCCGCACGTGCTGAGGGTGGGAATGTCGGTAGTGCCGACCGTGGACACAACGAAAGATTAAAGAACGTGAACTGATTATCCTCGGATTTCGCTGATTTTCGCTAATAAAAAAATGGGTCCTCATGAGAATTTGTGGGTGAGAAAAAGTCATAAATAATTGAAAAGCATGAACTAAATCCTGTATATCGAGTGTCTGAAGAGGATACTTGAA
>QZKU01000066.1 GCA_003598085.1 Candidatus Abyssobacteria bacterium SURF_5 | reverse complement strand
CCGGAAAACTCTCCGTCGTCATCCGGACCGATCACGAAGATTCGACGCATCGGCAGGCCGCAGCGGCTCCATCCGCAGTTCAGGCACAGGCTGCAGCCTCCGGCGGAAACGAGCGTTCCTCCGCAACATGGGCATTTCATGTTCATCCTCCTTTCTATAGGGCCATGAGATATCGTTGTTGAGGTAATTAAAACCCACTTTGAATTCTTGAACAACGACATAGTTGTGAACGGAAATGTCAGGAAGGACGGAAGAGCAGGAGAATCCGCTGATTACGCAAATTTTCGCGGATTAAAGGAGGGATGAAGGACGAAGCCGGCGTTTTAGCCGATTATTGCGAATCGCTCGCGCCTAATGCTTCGCGAAGAAATCGAGGAGCGCCTGGTTGAATGCGTCGGGCGCCTGATTGTGGAAAGCATGCCCTCCCTCGATTACCTTCAGCGAAGCGCCGGATATGCGGCCGGCGATATCTTTTGAGAATGCGACCGGCGTCAGAATGTCGCCGTCGCCCACGAGCACCATAGTCGGCACTCGTATGCCGGCGATCCGGCCGGACACATTGAAACCGGTGATGGCCGCGCACTGGCTGCGGAGGCAGCGCGGCAAGAGCGGTTTCTCGGCCAGATGGTCTATAAACATCTGCCTGAGCCCCATGAGCATGTCGTACTGCTCGCTGATGAAGTCGAACGTGAAGCACCAGCCGATGATGTTATTGACGAACGACTCGGTGCCGAGCTTCTCGAGGATGTCCGCCCACAACAGCAGCATCAAGTCCGATCCGCGCGGCGGCGAGCACGTGGTGGATGCGAGCGTCAGGCTGCGGAGCAACTCGGGATGGTCGAGCGCGAACTGTTGCGCGATCATGCCGCCCATCGAATGGCCGACCAGGTGGGCCTGCCTGATCTCCATCGCCTGAAAGAATCCGAACAGATCGTCGGCCATCATCTTGATCGAGTACGGGCCCGCCGGCTTATCTGTCGAGCCGACGCCGCGATTATCGAGCGCATACACCAAATAATTCTGCGAAAGGACGGGCGTCTGGAGCGCCCATTGAACGAGGTCGGCGCCGTAGCCGGTCACGAGCACGACCGGGTCTCCCGGCCCCAGCGTTTCATAATACATCTCGATGTCGCTGACTTTGACTTTCGGCATGCTTAAATTCCTCCGTACTACTTACCAGCTCACCGGTTTTCCGGCTCATTCTCGGTCCTTTGAAATGAGGTCGTCTCATTTGATGCTATTGAAGCTAAGAGCTCTTCACAGGAGCTAAGAGAGATAACGGAGAAAGCAGGAGTCGCCTGTTGCATTTATGCCTCTGTTTCCTCTGTTACCTCCTGTTGAGAGTCTTTTTTTCTTGTTTCTTTTGGCTGCATTGGACCCGCGTCATGCGGAAGTATCTCATGTTCCGCGTTTCATAATTATTTTGGACAAGGGTGAGTGTAAATCCAAAGCTTGTCCCGGACCTCGATCCGGGATTGGTTGCGGCTCTGCCGCGCTGTGCGCCATGCGGCCGCGCGTCATTATTACAAATCGTATTTGCCGACGATCTCGAAGTTGAGTTCCAGGTCTTTGGTGTCGTTGACGGTATAGGGAACGTGCAAGTACTTCTTCGCATCCGCAAGAACAAATTGATTGACGGCCGACAGGATATCGGCGCCGTTATTGGAACCCAGATCGAGTACTTGCTGATACAGCTTCAGCGCCTCGTTGCGGTTTCCCTGAAGGTCATTGGCGAAGCCGAGCAAAAGAATTGTCTGCGCTCGTTCGTTCGGGCTTTGGACGCACTCCAGCGCCGCCGTCAACTGCGATGCTGCCGCGCTTGCGTCCCACTGGGAGAGCAGATAGATGCCGGCGAGCCTGCGGTAGATGGCCTCATCCGGGCAGAGCGCGATTGCCTCCTCCAATTTCGGAAGCACGGCGTTCTCGTCGCCGCCGGGAATAACGAAATTCATGAGCGCGTCGCAATATGTCCGCAGTCCCTGGTAATTCCTCGACTGAGCATATTCATTCGGGGCCAGCGTTTGCGGGATTGTCCGGGAAGGGCTTTCGGCCAATTCATCCATCAGATTGAAACCGACGTAGGTATTGTTGCAGACGGGCGCGGGCCCATCGGCGACCCAGAAGTCGAACGAGGCGGGACTGAAGACGGCGCTGGTGATATTGATCACCTGCGAGATGATCCCGCCCACCGGCCGGAGGCTATCGGAGCACATATCCATGTGGTCGCCCATGAACCGCGCCGCCATGCCCGAGTCGATTTTCCCCCGGTTCTCGTTCAGAAGCATCCGCATCCTCTCGAATCTGGCTATCGGGTTCTTTCCAATATTGTTTCTGAGAAACACGTCGAACGGCTTGATCTTGTCGGTGGTGGCCATATTGGTTTCCCACAACAGCCCGTTCTCGGCATATCTGAATCCCACTTCTAGCGCGCTTGCCTCGATCACGACGGCGTCGTTCGCCTTCCCATCAGCCACAAGAAAAGCGAAAGCGCCGGCTCGCGGTCGTTCCGAAACGAGGGCGAGCGCTTCCTCGACCGAGCTTGCTTTCTTCATTATGTCCATCTCGAGGAACGTGAAGCTGACGCCTTCGGCGATGGTATCGTTCAAAAAAAGGAAGTGCGCGCCAAGACACAGACCTTTCTCGTTCATGCAGGAATTGCATTTGATCAGGCCCGCCGAGCTGACGCTCACAAACCGGTAGGCGTTCTCCGGCTCGTAGAATACGACGGTCTGATGTTTGTCCCAGAGGCCGACACCGGTATAATCGGTGTTGCGCCCCATCAGGAGTTTTCCGTCGGTCGTGGCGCCGCCGAAAGCGGCAAAGCTGGTGCACCCCTGGTCGCCCGTTTTTCGGAGCGCTTTCTTCTCGAGCACTTTGATCAGGTTCATGTTCAAATCGGAAAGCATATTCCCGCGGAAAACGTCAGCAAACGACAGGCCGCTTCCGTCGGCGATGCCTTTCAATTCGGCCAGATATTCACGCGGCGAGTTTTTCAGGAGGCGCCGGTAAATCGACCAGTCAAAGAACCTTGCGATAAGCCATCTTGCGAGCAACCGTTTGTGCTTGAATGGGGGGAAGTGTTCGGCGGGCGCCGCATAAAACAGGAGCGCACCTTCCCTGATCTCGTCCTTCAGCAGAACTCCGTGCTGATATCCCATCTCATAATGAGATCCGCACAGTCTTAAGACGTTCAAACCGCCTCGGACTTCGAGCGTGGCTCGTCCGAAGGCCTTGCGCCCCCGCTCGTCCTCGACCACAGAGGTCGACTCGAGCCAGCGCATCTCTTCGGAATTGGGAAGGTAGGCCCGCCCGTCGCCGAGGGGCCAGTGTATCAGAAATATCAGAATGAAACCGACCAGCAGGACGAAAAGAGTGATGAGCCCAATCATGGAGGCGCTCCTGTAACCGATTCTTTTGGCTGGAATTGTACGTTTTTGAGCTGCCTCGTGTCAACCCCGTTATTCCCGCCGGAAATTTGACTGTCGCGACTGCGTATTGTAGAATAGGGCATCGGGGGAAGTTCCCTCAGCGGGGCATGACTGTCGTGTACGAATCTTTTTTCGGCTTCAAAGAAAAACCGTTCAACATCACACCGGACCCCAAGTACCTGTATCTCAGCGAGCAGCACCAGGAAGCGATCGCGCATCTGCTTTATGGCATTCAAGAGCGCGGCGGCTTCGTCGTGGTAACGGGGGAGATAGGGACCGGTAAGACCACGCTATGCAGATATCTCATCAATGAGATGGATGACCGCACCGAAGGCGCAGTCATCTTGAACCCCAACCTTTCCGAAATCGAGCTGCTGAAATCGATCAACCAGGATTTCGGCATCATTTCCGTCGGTCAAACAAAAAAGGAATTAATAGACGAATTAAACCGGTTTCTGCTCGAGGAACGCCTGCGCGGCAAGAATATGGTGCTGGTGATCGATGAGGCTCAGAACCTGCACCCCGCCGTCCTCGAACAGGTGCGCATGCTTTCGAACCTGGAGACCGAAAAAGAGAAGCTGATCCAGATCATCCTGGTGGGCCAGCCTCAGTTGAAGAAACTGCTCGCGCGTCCGGAACTGCGACAGCTCGACCAGCGGATCACAGCCCGATACCACCTGAACCCGTTGAACCGCAAGGAGACGTTCGAGTATATTCAGCACCGGTTGGACATTGCGGCGGACGATGAGAAAGTCTTCTTCGAACCTGCCGCAATGAAGTACATATATAAAGTGGCCAACGGCATCCCGCGCCTGATCAATGTCATCTGTGACCGTTCTCTCCTCGGTGCGTTTGCAGCCGGCCAAGGCAGTCCCATTCCAAAAAAGATCGTGAAACAGGCGGTTCGCGAAGTTATCGGGCGCCGGCACTCATTCGGGAGCAAATTGCCGAGCATCAGTTTCTCGCCCCGAATTTTCTCATATGCGTTTACGCTCGCGTTCCTGGCGCTCGTCGGCTGGTATGCGTTCAGGACGTTCTCCATTTACGAGGCGTCAGGCACAAATTCGAAATACACTGAGCTTATTCCCGATCTCCCATTTGGGGAAGATCCGACCACCGCATCCTCGTTTCCCGAAAAAAGGGTAGCTGAGGCATCTCAGAATGTCGAAAGCCCCGCCTCCCAACCGGCCGCCGCAAACACGGGATCGACGGAAGAGAAAATCAGGCAGGAGTCGAAGGCCGAGCTTATCAACCTGCTTCTCTCGAAGGACTACGAAGCTTCCCGGTTGAGCGCCGCAAAGAATCTGCTCGCGCTGTGGGGGAAATATCCTGAAGTAACCGTCGAGCAGGCCGACAGTTTCTATCTGCTGGCGATGTCTCAGCAGATGAGATGTTCCGAATTTTGGACCAATTTCGACGGGCTCCGCTCATCCAATTTGCCGTGCATCCTCGAAATGTTTATTCCCCAGGAACTGAGCCCGCGGTACGTGGTCCTGGCCCGGCTGAATTCGACGACGGGCCAGATATTCTATGCGGACGCTGAACCGGCTGATGTACGTCTGGACGTGCTGGATGAGTTCTGGCTGCGGCGGGCATTTGTGTTCTGGAGAGATTTCGAGCAGGTAAAAGAAAATTTGCGGTTCGGAGATAGCGGAAGCCAAGTGGCCTGGCTGCAGGGTGGGCTTCAGTCCCTTGGACTCTATCAGGGTCAGCTATCGGGAGAATTTGACGAGCAGACGGAGGAGGCGGTTCTCAAATTTCAGCGGCAAAGCGGCCTCCTGCTCGACGGCATCGTCGGTCCGAGAACAAAACTCATACTGTACGCCAATCTCAAGCAGTATCCCGTACCCCGTCTAAACGGCGAAAGCATATGAGCATCATACTGCGGGCACTGAAGAAGATCCAGAATCAGGAGAGAAAGCAGGGCTCTGCGTCCGCATCACATGCAGGCGCATTCGTGAACGAGTCGCCTTCCGATATGGGCCTGGACCTTTTTCGAGAGGCGCAAGAGGCGCCGCCGCTTCAAGAGGCTGGAGCAGCGGACCGGCTCAGGCCCACGCCGGCAAAACCAATTGAAAAGATTCGAAGCAGCAATATTCCTCGGGTGCTTCTGGGATTGCTCCTGGTGCTCGGCCTGATTGCAACCGTGTGGTTCGCGAGCATCATACAGGCAAGCTTCAGAGGCGGCCGAGCGGCCGGCAAAGAGACAGCAGACCAGACAAAAATGGTTGCCACGGCGGCAAAAGAGGAGCAAACGCCGGTGCAGCCTCCTGTAGCCGCCCCGCCTGAAACTCGTGCAGCCGTTCCGCCTGTGCCAGGCACAGCGCCGGAAGCGGCTTCTCCACCAGCCCTCGCTCAAGAGCAGTTGGCCGAGCAGCCGGCAGCACCGCCTGTACCGGCGCCGCAACCTGTGGAATCAGCGGCCCCTGCGCCGCAAGCGGAAGCCGCCATTCCAAAAGAACCGGCGGCGCCCGAGTATGAAGCAGTCATTCCCACCGGCAAAGAGGCCGCCGCTATCGCGCGGGCGAGCACAAGGCCGCGGAAACAACAAGAAGCCGAATTCGCCTCGGCCGGCGAAGAGGAGAAAGAAAGGCCGGAGTTTAAAATAAATGCGATCGCCTGGCGCGCGCGCGAGCCGAAGGCGATCGTCAATATGCAGCGGGTATATGTGGGCGACAGGATCGAGGGGGCGCTGGTGAAGGAAATACGGCGTAAAAGCATCCTCTTCGAATATGATTCCGAGGAATTCGAAGTGCGATTCTGATGCACCCCTTTATACTGTCTGGAACAATTCCTGGTTGATTTCCACTCCGACTTTTGCTTTCAAATTGTCATAATACTCTTCAAAAACCGCCTGCCTGCGCTGCGCCAGGATTCTCTGCTCGGTGACTTCCTTTTGCTCTTCAAAACCGGCCGGATCGGGTTCAATCACCTCTTGCAGTTGAACCACGCACACGGTCTTCGAATCGGCGAACGGACCGGCGGCCATTCCTTCCTCGAGCGAGAACACGGTATCAACCAAGCCCTCGACCCTCGGCAGCTCGGGCGGATACCCGCGCCGGGTGAACGGGAGCGCCTCTTCCGCCTCGGGGGCGACTTTGGCAAGATCGCTCTTTTGCTCGTTCACTTGCTTCACCAGTTCCTCAGCTTTTATCTTTGCCAGCTCGACCGCTTTTTCGGTTCGCGCCGCCGTCGCGATCCTCTCCTTTATCTCCGCCAGTTCGGGTATTCGCTCCGCTTGCCGCTCGACGACCTGAACGACATAAAGCGCCTCCGGCGTCTCGACCACATTCGACACCTTGCCTTGCTCTAGGCCGGGCAGGATTTCGATGAGCTCACGAACAGGACCGATTGAAGGAATGAAGGGGCTATTGACCCTGAAGGAAGGAGTGCTTTTAAGTTCGATCTCGCTTTTGGACGCAGCCTCCTTCAACGAGGAGCCGCGCGCCTCATAAGAAAGCAGCGTCGCCTTCTCCTGCAGCGAGAGGAGCGTGTCATCGCTCGGCGTCACTTTGAAGAAGATGTGCCGGGCGCGAACTTGCCTTTTTGCGTCCGAATCTTTTACTTCTTCGACTTTGACAATATGAAAGCCGTCATCGCTTCGGATCAGGTCGGAGAGCTCGCCCGGTTTTAACGAAAAAGCCGCCTCTTCGATGGCTCTGGTTTGGGGATTGCCACGCTCGAAGAAGCCGAGATCGCCGCCGATTGCTTTTGTCGCGAGATCGTCGGAATAGGTCTCAGCCAGTTGGGCAAAATCGGTTTCGCCCGTCCGGGCCAGTTCGAGCTTGGTCTTTGCGTAAGCTTCGACATCGGCAAAATCAAGCGCATTCGGCTCTTTCCTGATTTCCACATAATCCAGCTTTACCTGAGCCGGTTCTGCATATTCGCTCTTATGTTCCTCATAAAAAGCCAGCAACTCCTCCTCGGGCAATTCAATATCTTTGCGGGAATCGGCGGCACGGTATGCGACATATTTCACTTTCACCTTTTCATTCTGGCGGCGGTATTCCTCCCGGATTTCGTCTTCAGTCACACGGGCGCCCGAATATATCAGTTCCATGAGCTTCTGATTTCTCAGGTTCTGTCTTTCCTGCGCAATATATCCCGCCCAATTGATTCGCGGATCAGTGATCGCGGCGTTCCACTTCGCCGGGTCGAATTGGCCGTCCGTGGAAAAAGCCGGATTCTGCTTCAGCGAATCCTGCACCTCCTGGTCCGAGACAACAATTTTCAAGCGATCCGCTTCCATATCAAAAAGGATTTCGCGTATGATCCCGTCGAGAGCTTGCTGCTTCAGATTCAGCATCTTTTCCAGTTCGGCACTATAGTTCTCGCCTAAATTCATCCGGGCCATTTCGCGAAGGGCCTGGTAATACTGCTCGAACCTTTCGATCGAGACTTTTTCATCTCCAACCACGAGCAGAGTATTCGATCCCTTGCTCCCCAAAGAGGGAAATGCGCCCCACAAAATGAAGGCCGGCACGATAAGGGCGGTAATGACAATGAGGAAGTTCTTGGTGTTCCTCCGCATGAAATCCATTAACATGGCAATCTCGTCTCCGAAATCAGGGAAATGTGAGAATAGTAAACAGAGAATCCTAGCTTATTATAAGCTTTTCCGGGGGGCCTTTTCAATCCCCGGCGGATGTCGAGGAAACAGGATGATCGGGCGAATCGGGCTGAAGCAGTCCGGCCAGCAGCAGCAAGCGCCGCGTGTCGAAGTGAAGTTCCTCCCACCGCTTTTCGACCTCTTCCGGGCTCCACCATTCGGCCTCGCCGATATCGTCGTCGGCGAGCAATTCGCCCGCCGTCGGCGTCGCCAGAAAATCCACGTAAACGACGTGAAGCAAACATTCCTGTTGTTCGCGCACAATCGTTTCAAAAGGTGGAAGCATGCGCCCGAGTTTTACATCAAGGTGGGTTTCCTCCCTGATTTCCCGCAGCGCCCCTTCGGCCAGTGTTTCGCCGGCATGCAGCTTGCCGCCCGGACAAATCCATTTCCCTTTCCAGTAGCCTTCCCGCTCCGGCTTGTGACGAACCAAGAGCACGTTACCGGCTACGTCCTGAATGACGGCGCCCACTGCAAGCATGATCCCTTCTGCGTTCATTAAACCGTCAGCCTTCGATAGATGCGCGGCAGGATGCGCGGGAGAGTGCTCGGCTTTTTCACGATGAAGTAGTCGCGTCCGCCGCACATTTCATGCAGATAATCGTTTCCGGCCTGGTCGACCGTGATGCAAAACGTATGGATGCTCTTATTGCGAGCCTCCTGTAAGGCCACCATCGTGTCATGCAGTCCATACTCTCTGCTCGAGCGGTCCGGGCCGTAATCGAAATCTTGCGGATATCCATCGCTGAGCAGGATCAAAATCTTCATTGTTCTGCCGGTCTTATTCAGCTTTTGAAGCGCATGCCGGACGGCGGGTCCCATTCTCGTGCTTTTTTTCGGCTCGATCGCTCCAATTTTTCTTCTGACTCGTTCCGAATATTTTTCGGAGAATTCCTTTATTGAAAAAAGCTCTACGTTTTCCCTGCCATATCCGGAGAACCCGTAGATCGCATATTCGTCGCCCAGGTTTTCGAGGGCTTCAGCCATGATGACCAAAGCTTCGCGCTCGAGATCGATCACCCGCTTTCCTCCTGCGGGGTGCGAATAAGCCTCTTCGAACTCTTCCCGAACCTCGTGCGGGAGAGCCGACAGGAGATTTGGGCGCGGATGCGATGGTTTCCTTTGATGGAGGTGCGGATCCTCGACGACCCATTCATCTGTCGAAGCGCTCAGGTCCAAGAGGAAGCATGTGGCTATATCGCGCGCGCGCCTTTCGCGGTTCTGATAGACGCGGTAAGAGGGCGTCACTCCGGCTTTGCGGTCGATGACGGCGTCGATGACGTGGTCGAGCACGACCTCTTCGCCGTCGCGCAGCCGCTTCACCTTGGTCAGCATCTCAGGCCGAATTCTCTGGTACTGCCGCTTGATTGAAGCGATCAAGGCCGAATGTTCCCGCTTGATCTGGGCAGCCTCATCGCCCGATCCCGGCTCAACCGCAACCTCGCGGAGGCGGCACCAGCGGCGCTTGTAGTCGCCGTTCAGATAGTCCCACTCGTCATAATAGTAGACTCGGGAAGCCTCATCGAGCTGCGCTTTTGCGTGGTCGAGGAACCGGGCAAGTTTTTTCTTGTGTTCCGGGTCGATCTCCTTCATTTTCTGCTGCAGCAGTCCTTTGAGGTCGGTCGCGAACAGACCGGTCGAATCCCGAAGCTCCTCAGCGGTCACGCCAAGGATTTTAATCTTGGCGCCGCTCTCGATCAGCTTGTTCAGCATTTCGGGCGACATCGGGCTTTCCATTCCGGCTTGATCTTCCTCAAGTTCCTCGAGGAAATCGAGCGCCCGGTTGATCTGGATGCGGGCGAAATCAGTCTGGCCGCGAAATTCCACCGGGTGTGCCGGCAGATAATTCTCATTGCCCTCTTGGCCGGGAACCGGAGTTGCGATTGATTCCGGCGCCGCAAACAATTCAGGAGCGTACTGTCGGAGGATCGAGTAAATCCGAATCGTGATGACTGCCGAATCCGTCACCGTTGCCTGCAGGTTCATCACGGGTGCGTACGCGTCTTCCATTTCTTCAAAGACCGGCCGCTTCTCAGGAGGCAGATGATCTATCGGGTGCTCCCCGAGGGAAAGGCGAGCCAGGCATTCGATGAGCGCCTCGAGCGGCGGGAGCGAGGCCGGCAGTGGTCTATCGGCTAACGATTCGGTTGCAATTCGTCTCAGCCGCGGGGCAAGACCGCAATATCTTGAACAAAGCCGGTAATCGATCCGCCCGTCCTCGACAAAGAAGAAGATATCGCGAGCCAGCCGCGGGTTGTTGAACAGGCGGAAGAACAGGTCGTAGTGCGAAATGAAAGGAACCGCTTCAAGAACCTTCAATAACTCATCGGGAAGATTTTTATTAAAAAGAACGTCGAGGTCGAGGTCGAACGTCCCGAACTCGATGTATGCCGCCTGATGAGCCGCAGGCACAAGGAAGTAATCGAATTCATCGATCGAGGAACGCCGGCCGGCGGTTTCGGCCAGATAGATGGTTTTCCCATCGGTCAGCGGGAGATCGCGCCGGTCCGGCAGCAGGTCGGGCGGCGCTTCATGAACAGGTTTTATCTGCAGATTGCGCGCGGCGACTGCGGAACAATACAGTTCCAAAATATTTGCGACTTCGTTGAGGCGAAGCCCCGCCCCGCGCGGCAGAAAAGAGGAGTGGCAGTTTGTATGGGCAGGATTGGTCATTCGAAGATACTGTTGATGAGTTCGAGGACGGCGCGTTCCAGTTCGGGGTCGTCAGTGATCGATTTGGCAACTGCGATCTCGCAGGCGCGCCTGGCCGAGATGCCCGAGATCAGCAGCTTTCCGGCATATATGAGGAGGCGCGTGCTCACGCCTTCCTCAAAGCCGCGGTCGCGCAGGTTCCTCACTTTCTGGCCGAGCAGAGCCATCCTCTCGGCCGTGGCCGCGTCGATCCCGCTTTCGTGGCTGATTATCCGGGCCTCGACCTCTGGGGGTGGATATTCAAAATCGATGGCCACAAATCTTTGCCGCGTACTATGCTTCAGATTCTTCAAAACGCTCTGGTAGCCGGGATTGTATGAGATGACCAGCAAGAAATTGTCGTGCGCCCTCAGCATCCGCCCCCTCTTCTCGATAGGAAGAATCCGGCGGTAATCGGCCAGGGGATGGATGAGGACCGTGGTGTCCTTTCGCGCTTCGACAATCTCATCGAGATAGCAGACGGCGCCGGTTTTCACCGCGCGCGTGAGCGGGCCGTCAATCCAGACGGTCTCATCGCCTTCGAGCAGATAGCGGCCCACCAAATCGCTTGCACTGAGGTCCTCGTGGCAGGCGACCGTGATCAATGGGGCGGATACATCGGTTGCCGATTCTATCCCCTGCAAGATGCGCTCCTGTTGCAGGGTGTATGCCATGTACTCGATGAAACGTGTCTTTCCGCATCCGGTAGGGCCTTTCAGAAGGACCGGCAATTTGGCCGCGTAAGCGGCTCGAAAAATACTCACTTCATCAGACACAGGGACATAATAAGGTTCTTCCGTGAAGAAATGTTCTTCGAAAAAACTTTCGATTCCGCCTGCCTGTGCCTCGCGCTCCGCCATGCGTAAAAACCCCTCATTGTCAATTAAAATGACAGTTGCCTCTAGCAATTATGGGGTATGAAACGGCAGGTTGTCAAACTGAGCGGGCGGCAAGAAAAAGATTTGGCGGAATGAGGGGAGATAAAATCAGGGATTGCAGAGGGTGAACCTGAGGCTCGCCCTTCCTCATTGCGTCTAAACCCCCTGCAATCCACCGCTCTTTCTTGATTCAGATGTTCAGCGAACCGCCCCTCATATGGTTACGGTTTCATAACTGCGGAACCTTTCCACCGGGTGCGGTCCCTTTAACTCGAAGCGATAGTCCCTTCCCTTGTGTTGAATGTGCTGTTCGATCACCATCTGGCTGGGAACCCCGTTCCTGTTTACGATTGCCTGGTAATGGTAATACCGGGAATCCTTCGGGATGCGGTCTGCGGGAACGAAATCGGTTTCGAGCGCATTGAAATCGGTCGAATCCGCCATGACCTGCCGCACGTAGTCGAGATTGGATTCGAATTTGAAAGGCGCCGGCATTTCTTTCGGCAGCATCTCTTCCGCTTCCCTCTTTTCGTACTGCCTCATCAGATCGCACGCGCTGCGCAAATGTTCTATTTCCTGGTTGAGGTGCAATTCCCAGATGCTTTTGATGCGCCGATCTTCTTCATGCTGCATGAGCGAGTAATACAGGAAGCACTCGTTGTACTCGTGCAAAACCAACTGCTCGAACCAGGAGCTTCGCGGATCCATGAGGGATTCGTAATGGGTGACGTGCTGTTCCTCGATCTGGGCGATCTCGAGGTAAAGTCCACGTCCAACGATCTCCTCGGGTCGGTTTCCGACGTTCATGTAGAAGTTCATCGTCTGCTGCTCGGCGGCGATAATCGTCATCACGTGCAACTGCGTGAGGAGATCGGCCGTTTCGGCATCGTAATGCTTGCGAACCTCATCGTATGGGTGACGGTGTTCGGCGATCGTGGGCCTGCCGACGGTGATCTCGGTAAATTTGCCGGTGACCTCTTCGGCCGGTTTTCCCTGGGACATGTTGAGCAGATTCGAATACCGGTAAAGGTGGTCAAAATCTTCCAGTAAAGCAAAATCCAAAGCCTTTTTGACGTACGGGTCGCGCTCGGTCTTTGCCAGCCCGGCCGTCAAATCAACGGCCACCTGCTCATAGCCGATGGTTATCTCGAGGACGCTCTCGTCGGCGGGCAACAGCCAATTCACCGCCTTCTGCTGTTGCTGCTCGATACGGCGGACGTTGGCGAGCTTTCGCTTGAGTTCCATATCGGCCGTATGCCGCGCGAACTGATGTCCGAACATCGCCGATTCGACTTCAATTCCGTTCATCAGAATGACCCGTGTCCGCGTGTATGGATGAACGCTATGCTTGTCATACGGTTTGACATTCAATTCCGACCAATTGCGCAAATGTTTTTCAAGCGGAATACCGCGTTCTCTTAAAGGGTTAAAAGCCATAAAGTCCTCCTTTCAGGATGAGCCGCATATTCCTGAAACTCTTGCCGCCCAACGCGCACGCGTTGGGCTATTGGGGTTCAGCAGGGACCTTTGGGAAATCACCTGCCGTACCTGCTGCCGCCGGGGTGAAGGTAGTTATCCCTGCGCGTGTCATAGCGGCCCTCCTGCTCAGAATAATCTTCCACCTCGCCGGCGGCCGGGTACCTGCGCTCCTCGAACGGATCAAAGTCGCTTTCCCTTCTGGTTTCTCCGTCGCGCCGATAGCTTTCGTATTCGCCGAAAAGGTCTTCGTCGTCCTCATATCTTTCGTACCGGTCCCGGCCGCGTT
This sequence comes from Candidatus Abyssobacteria bacterium SURF_5, assembly GCA_003598085.1. Classification (NCBI taxonomy): domain Bacteria; kingdom Pseudomonadati; phylum Candidatus Hydrogenedentota; class Candidatus Abyssobacteria; species Candidatus Abyssobacteria bacterium SURF_5. The sequence continues at coordinate 8,304 of QZKU01000066.1, read as the reverse complement.
CCGGATATTCGCGCTCGAATCGACCGGTATCGCGGCCCCGGAATTGGATCGAGTCGTAATAGGCGTTAATATCCTCTTGCACCCGCGCCTGAGAGAAGTCGGGAAGCAAATCGCTCCTGAAGGAAGGCGCGTTTTCAAGCCGCGACCTGGATATGTTCAGGCGAATCTCGTCGTCCGAAACCCGCGCATCGGCCGCCCGCCACGGAACCGGCACCCATCGATCCGTCACCCCAATGGCGCCGTCCATGGAGAGAATCAGGTAACTGATCCGGCCGTTTTGGTCGGCGATGACTTCCTCTACTTCTCCCAGTGTTTCGCCTTGCTGGTTTCTGACGCTCGTCCCGATCAATTCGCCCACGCGAAAATGCTGCATTCCAATCGCCCTGCCGCCCAAGTCCTCCTGCGTCCGGTAAACACCCTGAGCATATGCGGGAAGTCCCATCATCAAGATCGCGCTTATACCAATTAAGCCGATCAAGATAACTTTCCTCGTCATAGTGAACTCCTTTCTATTTCATTACAGAAAACTCTTCCCTTTTCTCTTCAGTTAACTATAATCTAGTCTAGCGGGTTGCTTATCGTCATACCGCAAACAAAGCATTTTGAGTCATAAAATGCTGTATCTCAAGGCGTTCAGCGAAAAAAGAGGGAGAATCGAGGAAATTTTTAACCTTTTTCCCCTTTGGAACGTCTAATAGTGTAGGAAAGGAAAGCAGTGGCGTCAGATTTCGAGTTGATCCAGCGAGTGCTCTCAGGCGACGGCGCCGCGTTTAATGAATTGGTTTTGCGGCACCGGAAGCACGTGTATGAGACCGCATACCGAATGGTTCGCAATCATGAAGTGGCGGAAGAGATCGCGCAGGAAGCTTTCATCAGGGCCTATCGCGGCCTGGGTTCCTTTCGCCGGGAAGCCGGCTTTACTACCTGGCTATACAGGATTACCATGAATCTGTGTTTCAATGAGTTGAATCGGAAGAAGGAGATTTCAGAGCCAAACGCGACTGTAACCGCCTTCGAGAACGCATCAGCTGTCGAGAACATGGTGCGCGAGGAGAGAAGAGAATGGCTCGAGCGACAAATCGAAGCGCTCCCGGTGAAGCAGAAATCGGTTCTCATACTCAGAGTCTTTCGGGAGATGCCATTCAAGGATATCGCCCGCATCGTCGGATGCAGCGCGGGAGCGGCAAAGGTGAATTTCCGGCACGCCTTTCTCAAGCTGAAGGAACAGTCAAAAAATCTTCGCGAGGAATTATGAACTGCAAAAAGGCTGAACAGTTGCTCGTGGATCATGCCGAGCAAACACTTGCGGGACGAAAGAAGAAACATTTAGAGCGGCATCTCGAAACCTGCGAATCGTGCCGGCTCCAACTCGAAGGGATAATTCGGCTGCGGGAAGAGGTTCGCTCACTCTCCGTGCCCGAGCCGACTGAAAGCGAGTGGGAGCGGTTCCACAGCAAACTGACGCGTCGCCTTGCGGAGATCGATTCGGAACGGGCGGCGCGGGGATCGCGGAGACTTCTTTTGAAGCCGATGGCGGCCGCGGCCGCCGTTGCCGCAGGCTTTCTTCTTGTTCTCGCGCTGTGGATAAATTTTTCCATGGAAAGAAAAATCGATTCCAATTCCTCAGGCAAAGTAATGGAGCAGCTCTCTTCCGAAGACTCGATGCAAAGCCTACCATCTGAAAGGGACGACAAATTCCTGATCGCTCTCGAAAACCTTTCCGATGCCGACTTGGAGGATTTTGTGGATGATGCCGCTCTGCTGCTGGAAGAAGATAGCGGAGCCTTCGACGAAGTATTTCTTTATTCCCTGACGGAACCAGACCCGTATGAAGCCCTTGAAGACCTGTCTCCCGAAGAGTATGACGAGGTGCTCAAGAGGCTTGCATCAATTTGAAAAGGAGGAACAACAATGAGAAACAAACTTTTGGGAGCGGCAACAATCATACTCTTGGTGTCGGCGACGGCGTTTGCTCAAGGCGGCCCGCCGGATGAGGCGAGCGGGAGGCCCTGCCGACGCAACCGGGCGGAGATGCGGGAGCGGATGCAGCAGGTGAGGATGGAGAAATTGAGCGAGGCATTAAACCTCGAGGAAGGGACCACGCAGCAACTGGCCGTCTTGATGGACAATAACGCAGTGCAGCAGCGACAACTGAGGGACAGGCACAGAGCTCTGCTTGATCAACTGGAAGATGAACTTGCGAAGGAATCGGTGGACCCGGTTGTCGTGCGGAAAGCAGTGGACGATTTCAAGAAATCACGCCTCGAGATGGCGCAGGCGAATAATTCGCTGCTGGACGAAATTTCGGGAATCCTGACCGAGGAACAAATGGCGGAGTTCCTGGTGTTTGTCCCGCAGTTCGAGCGCAACATGAGGAGAATGATGTTCGACGCGCGCGCGCGCCGCATGCAAAGGGACTGCTTTAGAACGCCGGCGGGCCCAGACTGGGAATGCCCGCTCGGCAATGAGCCGATGCAGCGGCAGCGAGGTCGAGGCTTCTCCGATTCGCCGCCCGCAATGGAACCCGTTCAATAGAAATAATGGTTCCTCATAAGGCGCGGCTGCATTAACCGGCCGCGCCTTTTCTCTCAAGCGATTCATACATCTGCTTGAGCAGCAAAGCATCGGCCTCGCGATCCCGGCTTTCGCAGATGAGCCTCCCGCCGACCGAAAAATCCCTGAGCGCCAGCAAGAGCGATTGGTAGTCGAAATCGGATTCATCCAGATTTATATGTTCCAGTTCGCCTTTCTTGCCGTAACGGATTCCCGAGACGTGCATGTGAAGGTTCGAAAGCGCACCTGCTCCCAATCCGGAACGGACCTGCTCCAATGCCGTTGCGAATCCGTCATATTTGAGGGCGCCTCCGGCCGCGGCATGGAGATGAGCGAAATCTATGCATGGCGCCGTGCCCTCGGTTTCGCCGCAAAGTTCTATCAGTTCCGTTGTTGTCCCAAATTGCGTATGCCGGCCCGCGCTTTCCGGCCAGAGGAGAATCTTGTTTCCCTCTGACAGCAAAATCCGGCGGACATCACGAAGATGCTTTTTGATCGTGCGCAGCGCCCGCGCAGGAGTTTCTCCCATGTATGAACCTGCGTGGAAAGCGATTCCCGCGGCTCCGCAAAGGGCCCCGATGCGGGCGGCCAGGACGAGCCGCTTTTTGGATGCCTCGAGGATTTCGCGGTCAGCCGCGTTCAGGTTGATGTAATACGGAGCGTGGACCGAGAGCGAGACATCGAGCTTTTGGGCGAGAGCCTTTACTCGAGAGGCCTTCTCTTCCCCCATCGAGACCCGCCGCACAAACTCCAGCTCCATGCAAGAGAGCCCCACCTGCCTTACCCGTTCAATCCCGGCGAGGCTGTCGCGTTTCGCGCTCCGCTCCGATATCCCTCCCGGCCCGAAGCGCAAAAATATGGGGACAGAGACCATATTTAAACCGTTATTCTATTTCTATTACCTAAATGTAAAAACAAAAAAATGTGGGGACAGAGACCATATTTAGACTGTTATGCTATTTCTATTACTGGTAGTGCGGGAACCGATTTCATTTCCGGGAGGAGCCGCGTCTCTTTTTTGAGCGTTCGGTTTTCTTTGATTTGCGCGGGCGTCCGGCCTTTTTGGGTCTGATCAGCCTGCCTATAACCTGCTCGATGTTCGCTAGGAAGGCGTCGCTCCCAAGTGGGCGTCCGGTGTGGGTCGCCCGTCTGATCACATCGAATTCGCCCTTTTCTTCGCCGCCAGTCAGCAATTCTTTCCAGCCGGCCTTCAGGTCCGGTTCCGGCCAACGGCGGGTGAGAAGTTGGTCGGACAGATGCCGACGTGCGCTGGTGCGCTCGACCAGCGATAATCCCAAGCGCGCTGTACAAGATGCGCCCTGACGGGGTTTCGCTCGACGTATCGAACGGCGGCCATGGTGTGATTTTCATCCATTGTGCACGAGTAAAATCGGCCTTCCCACAGGTGGCCCGACTGCGAATATTTCCAATTGAAGTGCTTCGCGTAGCTCATGTGACTGTCGGCAAGCGACCGCGCAAGCGAGTGGGGTTCTTTTGGAATCGCGATCAGGTGGACGTGGTTCGACATGAGGCAGTACGCCAGGATCTCGAGGCCGTGCTTCCTCTTGTACTTATTCAGGAAATGCAGGTACCTTTCGCAATCGGCATCGTCCAGAAAAATCTTCATCAGTCGATTGCCCCGCTGCGTGATATGATGGGGCAATCCCGGCGCCACTATTCTGGCAATTCTCGGCATAGGATCGATGATATGACAAAATAGCTTAACTGTCAAGAAAAAAAAGTGCGCCAAAATTCTTTGCACTGTTGTTTAGAAATCAAATAACGATAAAAATATGGTCTCTGTCCCCATATTTTTAGCTGGTGGTATCGAACAGCTGGGCGGGGCCGCGCCAGAACTTGTTATTGATAAATGTCTCTTCGAATTTTCCGCCGGCATACTCCGCGATGACGCTTCTCCAGAACAGCTGGCCGGCGACATTCGAGGTCGTTTGCCTGACCTCCCATTTGCCGGGGAAAGCGTTGAAGAGGCGGCGTGCGGCCTCGCGTCCGATGCCGCGCCTGCGGTACTTGCGCATCACGAAGAATTCTGCGACCGAGTTGGCTTCGCCTCTCTTATAAGCGTAGGTGATTGTATTCACGAGGGCGAAGCCGGCGATACGGCGGCCGGCAAGAATAAAGAAAGGATGTCTGTCGGGTTTTGTCCAGTATGAATCGAGATGCTTCAATGTGTAGAGGCCATCCTCGCCGATATCGAATCCTTCGATCTCGCTGAAATCGTACAGATATAGTTGCGCCAGGCGAGAGAGGACCTTTTTTCTTTCTTCCGGAACAGGTATTAATTTGACAACCATACGAGGGCCGAAAACACACGTGGATTGATCATTTGATAATTGGATGTTCGGGGGGAGAAGTTATAAAAGAATCCTTGTGGCCGTTCTGGGCTCGAAGCGTCTGTCAGCCTGTCACGGCATGCATTCGACGCAATCGCGAACGTGCGCTCTGGCCTTTCCGGCCGCCATTTCAGCATCGTGATACGAGCTGAACGGGCCGAGCCATTCTCCTCCCTTCGGTTCGACCTCCGCTTCCTCGGTGCGCCCATAACCGTGCCTGCAGTGCGGACAGTCGCCATAATGAATCTGAGCCTCTCCCACCGTTTTGTTATGGAAGATATAGTAGCCCATCGTCCCCTCCAATCGAACCTGAAATCAGGTTGTTCTCCTCGGGAACTACGATATCATCCTATTGCAATAAAAGTAATAAAGTCAAGCTTCTCTATATGAGAGCGAAAATAACTAAATTAACAACTCCATGCCGTCGCAAGCGATAACCGCCTGGACGCCTCGTTCGCTCGCCAGTGCATCAATCTTCTGCTGAAGCTCCTGCTCATCGCCTTCGACGATCTCAGAGCCGCAATGCGTGATGATCGCGCGCGGCACCCCCTCCTTGCTGCACCACGTGAGCTGAGTGCGGACGGGGGTATGGCCGATCAGTTCGGTCCCCGGCTTTCTCACCATGGAGCGAACGATGGTGGCGCCGTCGCCGATATAAACCGCCGCTCCCGCGAGCGCCTCCGCCCGCTCGTTTATATAGACGAGGTCGGGCGCATAGAATATTGTTTTCCCGCCGGCCGAGATCCGGTAGCCGACAGCAGGCGCACGCGTCGAATGCACCACCGAAAACGCTTCGAACGTCACTCCGTGCACTCTTATCGGCTCGCGCGGACGGATGCCCTCTCGCTCCTTGATCGCGAAGGTTTTCATGTTCTCCCATGACTCCTCGGTGGCGAACACCGGACACGGAGCCCCGTTTTTCAGGCCCCAGGCGTGGTCGGGATGTCCGTGAGTTATGAAGATGGCCCGCGGCGTCATCGTCTGAATCTTTTCCAGCCAATCCTCGCCGCAGTCGATCATGATTTCTTTGCCGCGATAGGAGACCATCAGCGAGCTGTGCATGTAATGGCAGGGGGCTCTTGCCTTGATGTAGCCGCGCGTTCCGAGGAAAGTCAGTTTCATACCGGCTCTTCCATTAATGAACCTCCCGTCCCTTACGCGGAAGGATGATATAAATTTAGCAGATAAGGAAGAGTAAGGAAATCAGGCAAGTGTCTCTCGTTCATTCTGACGCATTTCGTCTATCTTGACTTCCGCCATTTCATAGAGGCATAACATGCCAACGCGTAGCGTAAGAGAAAGAGGGGATCGGTTGCGATCCCCTCAGTTGTTCTCTTACGAATACGTCCAGGCCCTTTACTATTTTGCAGAGAGGGAAAAGAGAGCCTCGCGCACAGTGCCGTCGTCCACGGATATAACGATGCGATACGTCCCTTCCGTGAGGCCCTTTGAGAGCCAATTGTACTCATACCACTGCTCAACAGCATTATACCGGAATACATTTCCGGTGTCGGCCAGGCCGGGAGGGATTGTCTCGGTTTCAGGCACAGTGCCGGTAATTGTGTCGGAAATCTTTGTGACAGACAACGTTGCCGTCGCTGTTCCAACTGGCGTCGAGCCGGAACAATTGAGCGCGAACCTTATGGGAATGCATTTGCCGATCGGGAAAACGCTAGAGTCGTCGGTGTTGATCGGCTGAAGGATGCCGCTGTACTCGTAATGGACGTGCATTGACGCCTGGCAGAAGGACGAATTATTTTCGGCGTCCGTCGCCGTAAAGGTTACGACGGTCACGCCCTTATCAAATAACGCGGGTGCATCGTTTGTGACCGGAATGCTTCCATCGCAATCGTCGACAGCGCTCGAGGACTGCAGGAATGATTGGATTACCGGATTATCGACGGGGATGCCCCCGCATTCATAATCCGCCTGCGCGTCAGTCGGACAACTGATTTCTGGCGCTGTAACGTCATCGACTGTCTGGGTATTGCAGTCGTCGTCAATGTCGTTGCAATACGCTTCAGACATGCCCGGATTCACGAACTCGTTCGAGTCGTTGCAGTCCGTGGAATCCGCAACATGTCCCGACGGCAACGCACATGCTTCTGTCGTGACGGCGGCGTTTCCATATCCGTCGCCGTCGGCGTCCCGGTAATAGGTCAGGAACTGCAGGCCGTCGTCGACCAGGCTGTTACAGTTATTGTCGAGTCCGTCACAGACTTCATCGGCCGGGATCCCTGGCGTGCAGGAGTCGTGCAACGTTCCGCTGATACAGGTCAGCAGCCCCGAGGCGGAACACTCACCTACTCCGCAGTTGGTTGTGGTTGGCGTGTAGTTCTCATCCGCGGTGCCGTTACAGTTTTCGTCCGACCCGTCGCAGTCATCGTCAAGGCCTGTTGGTGAGCCGGGAGTGCAGGTGTCTTGAAGCGCGCCGCCCGAGCAGATCATCTGGCCGGATGCTGTACATTCGCCTATTCCGCAGTTAGTTGCGGTCGGGATGTAATTTTCATCTGCGGTTCCATTGCAGTTCTCGTCCGAACCATCGCAGTCGTCGTCAAGACCTGTTGGCGAGCCGGGCGTGCAGGTATCCTGCAGCGTGCCGCTCGAACAGATCATCTGACCCGAAGCAGTACATTCGCCCACCCCGCAGTTGGTTGTGGTTGGCGTGTAGTTCTCATCCGCGGTGCCGTTGCAGTTCTGGTCCAGCCCGTCGCAATCGTCATCTGCGCCCGTTGGTGAGCCAGGTGTGCAGGTATCTTGAAGCGTGCCGCTCGAACAGATCATCTGACCCGAAGCAGTACATTCGCCCACTCCGCAGTTCGTTGAGGTGGGGGTGTAGTTTTCGTCAGCGGTGCCGTTACAGTTCTGATCCAAGCCGTCGCAGTCATCATCAAGACCGGTCGGTGAACCAGGCGTGCAGGTATCCTGCAGCGTCCCAGCCGAGCAGATCAGTTGGCCGGAGGCCGCGCATCCACCCGTTCCACAATTAGTCGAGATTGGCGTGTAGTTTTCGTCCGCTGTACCATTGCAGTTCTCGTCCGAACCATCGCAGTCGTCGTCGAGACCGGTTGGCGAGCCAGGTGTGCAGGTATCCTGCAGCGTCCCAGCCGAGCAGATCAGTTGGCCGGAGGCCGCGCATTCGCCCACTCCGCAATTGGTGGCGGCGGGAACATAATTCTCATCCGCTGTGCCGTTGCAGTTCTCGTCCGACCCGTCGCAGTCATCATCAAGACCGGTCGGCGAGCCCGGCGTGCAAGTATCTTGAAGCGCGCCGCTCGAACAGATCATCTGACCCGAAGCAGTACATTCGCCTATTCCGCAGTTTGTTGAAGTCGGCGTGTAGTTTTCGTCCGCTGTGCCATTACAGTTCTGATCCAAGCCGTCGCAGTTGTCATCAAGA
>QZKU01000065.1 GCA_003598085.1 Candidatus Abyssobacteria bacterium SURF_5 | reverse complement strand
CAACCCGCACATCCCTTGGCTTTATGACTTCAAACTCGACTTTCGATTCAAATGAAGAGATGAAAATGTAAAATAAACTGTTTCAATAAAATCTCTGCGCAGGCAGGAATCCAGGGTCTGGACGACCGCGTACAGTCGCCGGATGACAGCCGCATAGGAAGATCGGATGATGGCGTGGCAGTTGCGGGACGAGAGCTGCATGGGAAGACCGGCCGAATGAATTCGGCCCTACCAGATGAGGGTTCGCGAGGAAAGAACCAGACGTGAAAGGTCGGCATCCTAGGGACAAAGCTTCACGCTCTCACATCGGTTCACCACCGGAAGCTTGATCGAGTTAATCATGCGAACATGAAATATCACACCCATAAAGACACTTTCGCTCATTCCAGCGGAAGCACCAATGTGACCGTGGTCCCTTCGCCGACTTTACTCTTGATACTCATGCTCCCTTTGTGAGCATCCATTATCTTCCTGCACAGGGAGAGTCCCAGGCCGGTCCCCCGCGTTTTTGTCGTAAAGAACGGTTTGAAGATATCACGTATATGTTTCTCTTCAATGCCATGCCCGGTATCCGCAACTGAAATCTCCAGGAATTTTCCGTCGGCCCGGTCCAGTGATCTGGAGTGAATACTCACAGTCCCTCCATGCGGCATCGCATCAGCAGCATTCGATATGATGTTTACCAGAACCTGTGAGAACTTGACGACGTCCACACATATTTCCTCGTCGTCTCGCTGCAGGTCAACATTGGTGGTTATGTTCTTGAGTTCATTCGAAACCAGTTTCACGGTCGCCTCAACAACGTTTTTAACTGTTGTGTGGGAGAACTTCAGCTTGAGCGGTTTGGAGTATTCCAGGATCTCCGAAATCGTGATCTCGAGCATCTTGGCTCCATATTCGATTTCCGAAAGAAGATCCTGCCGCTCTGTGCCATCGCGCGCTTCCCGCAAGGTGTCCACCCCAGTCCGGATAATCTGGATAGGGTTCCTGATCTCGTGGGCCACGGTCGAGACCATCTGCCCGACGGCCGCCAGATGCTCAGCCTGCAGCAGTTCGGATGTTTTCTGCTTGACCGTTTCCTCCAGCTTCTGTGAAAGATCCCTGAAACGCGCCTCCGACTCGCGCAAAGCTTCATCGGCCCGTTTTCGTTCGAGCGCCTCCACGAAAGTAATTGATAAAGCCTCGACGTCCTGTTGATGCTCAACAGTGTATCCACCGGCCCTGTTCGCAAGGCTAATCATCCCGATCGTCTTGCCGTCGCGCTTGAGCGGAACCGCCATAAAGGAAGTTATCGCGGGATGCCCTTCCGGGACGCCCACCCGATCGGGATGATTCGCAGGATCGTTGACTATCAGAGATTGATTGTCGACAAGAGCCTTTCCCCAGTAACAGCGCATCTTCAGGCCTCGTATCATTGGTGTTTTGTTCGAATCCGGCATCTTGCACTCTGCCCAACCAAGATCACTCATGACAATGGTATGGAACGTGCCTTCGCGGTTTATCTCCCCGATGAAGCCGAACGCACTTTCGGTAAGCTTTTCGGCCACTTCGAGACAGACCCGGGCAACATCCTCCTCGGTTTCGCTGCGGAGAGTTTCCTGCAATATCCTGTTGATCCCATCAAGCACGGCGCTCTGCCGCGCGATCTTTTCTTCAGCCTCTTTGCGCGCAGTGATATCGCGGAAGTATACGGTCAAGCCTTCCTCACTCGGATACGCATGACACTCTATCCACTTGTTTATTGGATCAGGGTAAAATTCCACGAAGTGCGCGGGCTGTCCGGTCTCGACCGAACGGTTATATTCTCCGTAGAACTTTCTTTCCCGGGCGTACGGGAAAAGATCCCAGACATATCCGCCAATGAGGCCCTCACGGCGCATACCGAGCATCTTTGCGCCGGTCTCGCTAAAGTAGGTGACGTTCCAGGTGCGGTCGAGAACCATCAGGCCGTCGGTGATGCTGTCGATAGTGACCTGAAGCTTTTTATGCGCTTCCTGCAGCGCCGCCTCCGCCCGCTTGCGTTCGGTGATATTTTTGAAGAGGACGGCCACCTTCCGCTCTTCGGGGCGCCCGACGCGGAAAGCATACAGGTCGAACCACCGATTATCAAGATGCTTCGCCTCGTTTGTAAAACGTTCTGGTTTTCCCGTTAAAGCGATACGCCCGTAAGTTTCGAACCAATGCTCCTCCAGGCGCGGCTCCAACTCCCGCATCCGCTTCCCCACCGCATTGTGCAGTCCGTTGTGTTTCTCAAAGGCCGGGTTCGCCTCCAGGAAGCGCCAGTCTGTAGGTTTACCGCTCGCGTCAAAGATCATCTCGATAATGCAGAATCCCTCGTCGATCGATTCGAACAAAGTCCGATAGCGGCTCTCGCTCTGCCGCAAAGCTTCTTCGGCCCGCTTTCGCTCGGTGATCTCTTCGACCACCACATTGATACCGAAGACTCTTTCGGAAGCATCTTTTAGCGGGAGCCACTGCTCCTTCCAATATCGTTGCACTCCGGGCTGAGACCGTGTTGTCCCACTGAACTGAATATCGAGGATGGGCATGCCCGTTCGAAAAATCTCCTCGGCTATTCGTTCTGCAAGCGGCGCAAGATCGGGCACAATCTCGCGGGGTGTTTTGCCGATATGCTCAGAGGGTGGGATCCCATTGATTTCCGCCAGCCGCTCATTCACCCGGACATATCGAAGCTCGCGGTCGAAGAAGCACAGGCCTACCGGCGCCGAATTGTAGATGGATTCTATTTCCGTCAATCCATGCCGGAGCAGTTCTTCCCCCTTTTTGCGTTCGCTGATGTCGCGGCAGATCGTGGAGAGGTATTGGATCTCGCCCGCAGGTCCCTTGTGTGCGAGGATTAACTGCGAAACCGGAATCTCGACGCCATCATGGGTCAAAACAGCGGTCTCTCCCAGCCACATCCCCTCACGTATCGCTGTTGGGATGGCAACTTCCGTCAAAATCTTGTTCGCCCACCCGGGGTGTCCGTCCGCTATAGAGCAACCGACGAAGTCTATATCAAGTGGAATTCCGACCGCCAGACGCCCGGCTCGGTTCATGTATTTCACCTTGCCATCCGGGGTGGCATACGAAATCATATCGGGCGTCCGTTCCAGGATCAACAACAACTTTCGAATCGATTCCGCAGGCTCCTCTTCAGTCTCTTCGATTCCGTGAGGAAGGGTTGCTTTCGCCGCCGCCGTGAATTCCTTTATCATCTCTTCGAGGCGCACACGCGCACGCTCTTCTTCTTCCAGACGGTCGCGCAGGGTTTTTACTTCCTCAAGAAGTTCGACCCTCGTTTTATTCGACTGGGCCACGATGAGAGATCCTCCAAAACAAAGTATGGAATATCAGACACTTTTCATGACAGAAACGATACTTGCGATTTCGGGAGGAGAGGGCTGCCTGACTAACAGAGTTCTCCTAGATTAGTATATCATAATGCAACTATTTTTTCACGTCTGGTTGTGACGCAAGGAGCCCGCTACCCTTGTCCTCGCCGAGCGCGATGATAATCGCGCAATGGAAATTGCGCAGGAAGACCGGCCGATTAAATTCGGCCCCTACCGGACAAGGATCGTCGACTTTGCTCCCGATGTTCATGCTCCCTAAAACCGCCGCAATAACTCCGAAGATGAAGTCTGCAAACTCTCTGCTGCACACCGTTTGACGGAAAACATAAACGTCGTCGCTGGCCCCTCTCTTCTTGTTTTATTCTGATTCCGGGAAAAAGGGAGGAAAGCGATGGCCGAATACTGATTGCCTAACTACCTTGATGAGATCGGGCGGGTGATCGAGGAGAACCCGCGCAGACCGCAGCGGCCGGAGGGGATGAGCTGCTGCGCTGCACGGCCGGAAGCCATGGCCGCGCGGCAAACCATCACAGGCGCTTTCTCAACGTCCGCAATCAGCTCGGAGCGATAGCAACCCGCCCTCAACCAAACAGGAGCAGAAATTCCCTTGTCCACAGGGACATCCACAGGCATATCCACATGTTGCCGACATCTGGCACAAACCGATCCCTTCTGGAGCACGCTCATCCTCATCCCGCAGTCCTTGCGAAAGCATTTCAAACAATCGACGACAAAGATGCGCCTTGCGCCGCCGGAAAGGCGGGGTGTTCTGTGTGAGAGATGCGGCTCGGCCACCACCTACATGAGCAGCTTCGGCGGGCGCTCCCGGTACAAGTGCGACTCGTGCAGGCGCCAGACGGAGATCAGGCAAAACGCGTCAGCGCGGTGAAGCCTTCTCACCTAACCATTCCGCGACAGTGAGAGTGGAGAATCAGAAATGAAAGTCAGAAATAGATCGTTCTGGCACCTGTCATTTCCCCTTGAAGACCGGCTTGCGCTTTTCCATGAAGGCCTGGAAGGCCTCCGTGAGGTCCTCGCACGGCAGAACCGCAACGTTTTTCTGGACGACATAGTCGAGGCCGGCACGGACGCCGTTGTCGCGGCTGTACATCATCACGTCTTTCGCGCCCTGCACCGCGAGCGGGGAGTTTTCGGCTATCTCCCCGGCGATCTCGCCGGCCTTCCTGTACAAATCCTCCCTGTTTTCGCACAGGTGCGTGATGAATCCCATCTTCAGCGCTTCCTCGGCGGAGAAGTCCCTGCCCGTGAGGGCCAGCTCGCGGGCCCAGCCGTGCCCGACGATGTACGGCAGGCGCTGGAGCGTTCCCAGGTCGGCGATGATGGCGATTCTCGTTTCGCGGATCGAGAAGACGGCATCCCTGCTGGCCAGCCTGATGTCGCACGCGCTGAGCAGATCGACGCCCATTCCGATGCAGTGGCTGTGTGCGGCCGCAATGACGGGTTTTCGGCATCGCTCGATCACATTCATGCTCTCCTGCAGGTGAAGCAGGTGCTTGCGCGCCCTTTCGCGGGAATCGGCGCCCGGCGTGGGCTCGAACAGACTGCCGGCCTCCATGAGGTCCAATCCAGCGGTAAAGCTTTTGCCCTCGCCCTTGATGACGACGACGCGCACGTCGGGGTCGTCATCGAGCCGCGGGAACACATCGATGAATGCGTTGAACATATCCATCGTGAAGGTGTTGCGTTTTTCGGGCCGATTCATCGTGACCCAGGCGACGTATCCATCTTTTTCGATCTTTAAAGCTCCATTTCCGGTCATCTGTTCCTCCTGTCACGGGACTGGTACGCATGCAGTTACTTCGCATCTCCAACACTGTTGGTATTCTCACGGCGCTGCCGCAACAAGATGCAGACGAAGTGCGCTGCGAAGGCTTGTCCCGCCAACTTGTGCGGAAGCGCGGTATGCCGCTGCGCCATGAGAAATGTGAAAATTGCCGGCGCCGCGTTGCAGTATAGGCGATCATCAGAGGTATTGTCAAAATAGACCGCCTGCTGAAATTTCCGCCTTTGCGCTTGCGTATAAGCGGGAATCCGGTTATATTTGCTAACGATTACTATTACCAACCGACCGGCCTCTGTGATAAGATGCGCTTGCGCTGGGCACAACTACCGCATCGTGTGCGGAACTATAATTAGCGTGAGGATTTCCGAATGAATTTCCCCGCCGTTTTGTTTCCCGTTCTGGGCGACCGGATGGTGATCGCGATAATCGGCATCGTACACGTCCTCGTCAGCCATGGAATGGCGGTGGGCGGCTCTCTTTTCATCGTTTTACTCGAATACAAATCCATCCGCGAAAAGAACCAGATGTTGAACGAAGCTGCGTACCACATGGCGCGCTGGTTTTTCATTTTGACAACGGCCGTGGGCGCCCTCACGGGAGTCGGCATCTGGTTCAGCACGCAGATTTTTTCGCCGGTCGGCATCGGCTCGCTTCTGCGCCTGTTCTTCTGGGTCTGGTTTATCGAGTGGGGCGTTTTTGTAGCGGAACTGTCGCTGGTATCGATATATTATCTGACGTGGCGCGTGATGAAGCCGGAAAAGCACCTGCGCGTCGGTGTGGCCTATATTCTCGTATCATTGATGACGCTGTTTGCGATCGTTGGAATATTAGGTTTCCAGATGACGCCGGGGAAATGGCTGGAGACGCGCTCGTTCTGGCCTGCTTTCTTCAACGTGACATATCTCCCGCAGTCATTCAGCCGGATGGCGCTGGCGGCGATGCTGGCATGCGCGTTCAACCTGCTCATTTTTTCGTTCATGCGACACAGATTCCGGGACATTCGCGGCGAGTTTCTGCGGTTTTGCGGGAGGTACCTGCTGTTCGTAACGCCGGTTTACCTCTTCGCCACGTTCGCCTACTATCAGGTGCTGCCCGAACGCGCGTCGCAATTCATGCCGGTGGCCCTGATGACGCTGCGCCTCACGCAATACGCTTCCTTCAGCCAGATATTTTTCCTTTTCGTGGCAGGGTTCCTCTTCCTGACCGGCCTGATTCTGTTCGCGACGCGGCGCAGCTATGGCGTCTTGTCGGTTGCCCCTTTCATCCTGCTGACCATTGGGACAGCCCAATTCGAACGCGTGCGCGAATTCTCGCGAAAACCATATGTCATTGAGGAGTACATGTACAGCAACGGCATCCGGAAGCGTGAGGCGCCGTATCTCTCGAGCACGGGGGTCTTGAAGTATTACACGTGGGCCCAAAAGCAAGCCGGTCCCAGAGGAGCGCCGGCGTCCAAAGGGCATGCGGTTTTTATAATCGAATGTTCCGTTTGCCACACCTATCGCGGAATGAACGGCATCTTCAATAAGGGCCCCATCATCGGCACTAAAGAAGCGGCCATTCAATTCCTTGACAATATGCAGTTCACGTACCCGTACATGCCTCCGTTCATCGGAACGCAGGACGAGAAGGAGGCGTTGGCCGAATTTTTGGCCGAAGGGATAGGCGGCGGATGACCAACATCCCGATAGAGATACCGTTGGATTTGCCCGGCGGGCCGACTTTTCTGCGCGTGCTGCTGGTACTGACCTTCATTCTGCACATATTTTTTGTCGGGCTGATGGTCGGCGGCACGTATTTCAGTGTCATCTATCGAATTCTTGGATTCAAAGATCAGTTCTCGCTGCGCTTCGCGAAGGAGATACTCGACACGGTCACCATAAACAAAAGCATGGCGGTTGTCATCGGAGTCGCTCCGCTGCTGGTGATCAGCCTGATCTTCACCATTTACTGGTACTCGGTCATCCAACTGACCTACCCCTATTTCCTTTCCATCGTGTGGCTGGTGATCCTCGCCTTCCTTCTCCTGTACGCGTACAAGTACACCTGGGACGATTTGAGCAAGAGGCGCCCGATCATTCACATCTGTATCGGCGCCGCCGCCGCAGGCATCTTCACATTTGTTCCGCTGATCTTTCTGGCCAACATCAACCTGATGCTGCTGCCGTTCCAATGGCACGAGTATACGGGATTCTTTCGGTCGCTGCTGCTGCCGAACGTACTACCGCGCTATCTGCATTTTTTCGTGGCCGATTTTGCGAACATCGGTTTCTTCACCGCCGCATATTTCTGGTACGTCGGGCGAAAGTCGGACGATCCCTTCTATCCCCGCGCGCGCAACCTCGGCCTGCGATGGGCTCTCATCGCGACGCTCCTGCAAGGGGTATTTGGTCCGTTGAATCTGTTTACGATGCCGCGCGGTTTTTATTCCACGTCCCTCCTGATCCTCGTGCTTGTGGGGATTGCTCTCGTGACCGTGGGCGCCGTCGCCGTGATTTCGGCAATTCAAGAATTCTCCGTTAAGAAAATGGCGATTGCGCTGGTTGCGATCGGCTCGGTCGCCGTTGTGATGAGCTTCATTCGGGACACGGTCCGCTTGAACCTGTTGCGCGGGCCGGATCAGATTGCGAAACAGAATACGGAGCTCTATTTCGCGTCGGTCGAGGAGTTCCTTGAGACATACACCCCGCCGGAAGAGGAAGGCGCAGCGGCCAGAGCGCCGAGCGGACAAGCTCTGTTTAATCGATTCTGCGCAAGCTGCCACTCGCAGGAACAGGTCACGGTAGGCCCGCCGCTGACCTACATGGTTGAGAAATATAAAGGGAACCCGGACGAAATGTCGCAATTCGTTCTGAACCCGGTGAAGGTGAACCCGGAACTGCCGCGAATGCCCAAATTGCCTGTTACGCAAGAGCAGACCGAAGCGATTACGGAGTATGTCCTGAATGAAGAGTGGAAACAGGGGCAAGAGACGGATGAATCCCAGCAGGCGCAACAGCCGGGACAGACGCCCCGCTAATTTGAACGTCATGAATGAGCACCGAGATAAGGATGGTCCTTTTTGCGACTGATCGACCGTTTGAAAGACGTGAAGAGTTTCCATATCTTCGCTCTTCTCATCATGGGATGGTTCGGTGCTGTGGCGGCACTGGTCCTGTTGTTCGGACTCGCGATCCGGCGGCCGAGTCTGCATCCGGAACAACCCATCGAGTTCCCGCATCACGTGCACGTGCAGCGCGTTGGAATGGAGTGCGGCGATTGTCATCGATATGCCGATAAATCGATTCACGCCGGTATTCCGAACACGGCATTGTGCATGGAATGCCACGAATCGGTCGCAACCGATCGGCCTGAGATCATCAAGCTCACCGCATTCCATCAGACAGGCGAACCAATTGATTGGGTGCGCATCTACGATTTTCAGGATTGGGTCTACTTCTCGCATAAGCGCCACGTACTTTCCGGAGTCAGGTGCCAGGAGTGTCACGGGGCGGTGGAACTGATGAGCACGGTACAGAAGGTTTCCGACATGGGGATGGGCTGGTGCGTGAATTGTCACCGGCGCAGAGGCGCGCCCATCGAATGCAACACCTGTCATCAATAGAAACAGGGTGACGAAACGATGAACCGAAGGGAATTTCTGAAAGCTACGGCCCTTGCCGGCGCGGCAACAGTCGTTCCGACCGGCCGGTCAGGAGCCGCGCTCCTGCTCAAGCATCTCATACCGGTGGAAGAACTGATTCCCGGGGTCTCGTACTGGCGCAGCTCAACCTGCAATGAATGTCCCGCGGGATGCGGAGTGCGGGTCCGACTCATAAATTCGAACGCCACGAAAATCGAAGGGAACGCGCAGCATCCCGTCAATCATGGAGGCCTGTGCGCACGCGGGCAGTCAGCGTTGCAAGGCTTATACAGCCCGCGAAGGGTGCAATCACCTCTGCGCAGGACCGAATCGGGCGAACTCGAGGCTCTCACCTGGCAGGCGGCACTGGAAGTTGCAGGGACTTCACCGAAAGAGGGCAAGATCGTCATCGTCGGCAGGCACGTGACGGGCGCGATGCAGACTCTGCTTCAAGACTTGACATCGGATGCGCCGGAACTCGAGCACTTGATATTTGAAGCGCTCGAATATCCTTTCGTTTCCGCCGCGAATAACCTTTCTTTCGGAATCAAAGGCATTCCGATTTATCAGTTTGAACACGCCCGTCTCATTCTCTCGTTTGGCGCCGATTTTCTGGAGACGTGGCTTTCGCCCGTCAGTTGTGCGCATGGATTCGCGGCAACTCGCAGCGTGACTGATCCTTCAAAGAGCAGATTCATCCAATTTGAATCGCACTGGTCATTGACCGGCGCTAACGCAGACGAACGTTTTTCCATTCCTCCGGGAACCGATTTGGCGCTTGTCGGCGCGATTGCGGCAGAAGTAATATCCGATGCCATTACCGAACGCCCGGAACTGCAGAAGTGGCGTGATGCTCTGGAGCCTTTCTCCGTGGAGAAAGCCTCCAAAGCGACCGGGCTCCCAGCGAAGACAATTCGAAACGTCGCTGTTCTATTACGTTCTCGAAAACCCAGCCTCGTGCTCGCCGGCGGCCCGACCTCGCGAACGACTCACGCAACTGCACTGCAGGTACTCGTGAATCTCATAAACTATGCCGCCGGAAATTATGGGAAAACCGTTTCCTTTAATCGATATGAACATTCTCCGGTCGGTTCATACCGGGACATGCTGAAAACGGTTGAGGAAATGGAGAAGGGCGAAGTTGGCGCCCTTATCGTCCATGATACGAGCCTGGAATTCGCGTTTGCCGACCCCGACCGATTGCGAACGGCTTTGGCCAATGTACCCCTCAAGATAAAGCTGGCGACGGTA
Source organism: Candidatus Abyssobacteria bacterium SURF_5 (assembly GCA_003598085.1). Taxonomy (NCBI): domain Bacteria; kingdom Pseudomonadati; phylum Candidatus Hydrogenedentota; class Candidatus Abyssobacteria; species Candidatus Abyssobacteria bacterium SURF_5. Next base: position 34,567 of record QZKU01000065.1, on the reverse strand, counting down.
ATTGAAGAGTCCTCTTCCGACTACGACCTGATCCTTCCGATCCTTCACTGGATCGAGACCTGGGACCTCGTGGAGCCGAGAACGGGAATAAATTGTGTGCGCCAACCAATCATCCAACCGTTTACGGATTCCCTGCATGCGGGTCAGGTGTTGGCAGATCTCGTACAAACTTTGAGCGGTAAGGGCAAGCCCTCTTTCAATTACGTGGACTTCGTTCAGACTCGATGGCAGGAGGTTCGGAAAAAAACGGCGCCCGATCAGAGTTTCGATGCGTTTTGGAAAACCGCGCTCGAGCAGGGCGGCATCTGGTTGCCCGCCGATGAGCGCGCGGTGACGCTGTTGGAAGACGCGGCCGCCACCCTCAACGGCATTACTCCCGATGTGACATCGGAAGGAAGCATCCTTATCCCGATAGCCACCGTTCGCTACGGCGATGGGCGGCATACGGATAAGCCGTGGTTGAATGAACTTCCCGATCCGATTACCACGATCGCATGGGATAATCCGCTTCTCATTTCGCCGGCAATGGCGGAACGCTGGAACTGCAAACCTTGCGATATTGTGCGTGTGAGCGTTGGCGGCAAAACGCTCGAGGCGCCGGTTGCCCTGCAGGAGGGTACTCATGATGGCGTCATCGCTTTCCCTATTGGAGCCGCGGGCGAGTACATGCCGTTTCATGCATACCCCAAAGGGAATCCGTTCCATGCCTTGGGCGGAGAGATCGATCCATATGCCGGCTCGCTAGCATGGACGGCGGCGCCGGTTGAATTCGCCGGAGTGATCGAGCGAGTGCCGCTCGCACGGATACAGGGTTCTTTCGAGCAGGGGGAACGGGAGATCGCGCAGGCGGTCGTCCTCACTCAACCGGGAGAGCTTCAAGAGAATCATAAGGAGGAGGCGCCGCACGCAGCCGGCGAGCTCTACCCGGAATATGCGTATCCGATCCACAAGTGGGCGATGGTGATCGACCTGAACCTGTGCATCGGGTGTGGAGCGTGCGCGGTTGCGTGCCAGGCGGAAAACAATGTCTTTGTCGTTGGCAAGGAGCAGTGTCTCAGAGGACGGAAGCTTTCCTGGCTGCGCATCCAGCGGCTCGCGGACAAAGGGCTGACCATCTTCCAGCCGATGCTGTGCCAGCATTGCGGGCATGCGCCCTGCGAAACGGTCTGCCCGGTCTACGCATCTGTTCATAACAGCGAGGGACTCAATGTACAAATATATAACCGCTGTGTGGGGACGCGTTACTGCGCGAACAACTGTCCGTACAAGGTGCGCCGGTTCAACTGGTTCACCTATAAATATCCTCCACCTCTTCAGAGGCAATTCAATCCATTTGTTTCGGTCAGGACGCGGGGGACAATGGAAAAATGCACGTTCTGCATTCAGCGGATTCGCGAGCTTAAGGAGATCGCAAAGGACGAAAACCGCCCGTTGCGCGACGGCGAAATTGTTCCCGCCTGCGCCCAGAGCTGTCCCACGCACGCTATCCGTTTCGGCGATCTTCGTGATCCTGATAGTTGGATTGCCAAGCACGTCGCCGATCGGCGAGGATACGTTGTCTTGGAGCACTTGAACACACAGCCGTCCATAACCTATTTGAAAAAGATCGTTAGCCAGGGTACTCTTTCCGCTGATACGGAGGGAAGCGGCCGATGACAAGCGAACGGATCGTGCAACCGACAAAACAGCCGCCGTCGGTCGCCGGCACCTTTCTTGGAATCGAGGAGGCCGTCCTGCGCGGAATGCTGCGTCCGAGCAAGCTGTTTTTTCTTTTCGCGGCGCTGATGTCCCTATTCCTGGCTCTCGGATTTCTCGCATATCTGCGCCAGATATTGGCTTCTATCGGGGTGGCGGGCATCAACAACCCCGTCAACTGGGGCGTCTACATAACAAATTTTGTTTTCTGGGTCGGTCTCGCCCATTCCGGCACGCTCATTTCAGCCATCCTTTTCCTGTTCCTGGCGAAATGGAGGACGAGCATAAACCGGATTGCTGAAGGGATGACCGTTATCGCGATCATGACGGCGGGACTTTACCCTCTCATTCACCTGGGGCGTGTATGGGTCGCGTATTATCTGTTGCCGTATCCGAATTACCGGCAGCTCTGGCCGAACTTCAAGAGCCCGCTCTTGTGGGACGTCGTCGCAATTACCACCTACATGCTGGTCAGCATGATGTTCTTCTATTTGGGGCTTCTTCCGGATGTCGCGACCGTTCGTGATCGGTCAACCGGTCTCAAGAAGACGATCTACGGAATCCTCTCCCTCGGGTGGCGGGGCGGATACCGGCAGTGGCACCACTACGAGATGGCTTACCTGCTATTGGCGGCGCTGGCAACTCCGCTCGTGATCTCCGTGCATAGCGTCGTGAGTTGGGATTTTGCCGTCTCGGTCGTCCCCGGCTGGCACAGCACAATTTTCGCGCCGTATTTTGTTGCGGGCGCGATCTTTTCGGGGGTGGCGATGATCATCATCGTGCTGCTGCCGATCAGGAAATTCTATGAGCTCGAGTCGCTGATCACGCATCGCCATTTCGACATGCTTTCAAAAATCCTCATTTTCATGAGCCTCATTGTGACGTACTCGTATTTCGTTGAATCCTTCATCGCATGGTACAGCGGCAACGTGTATGAGCAGCACGCCTACTTCAATCGCGCTTTCGGCGAATACAGTTACCTCTTCTGGACCATGGTATTCTTCAATTGCCTTTTGCCGCTGTCCCTGTTCAGCCATCGCCTGCGCATGAACCTGAGATATGTCTACATCGTTTCGATCGGCGTGGTCATCGGGATGTGGGTCGAGCGCTTCGTTATCATCGTCACCAGCCTTTCCGAGGACTACAATCCGTATGCCTGGGGATTGTATTTCCCGACGTTGATCGAGTGGGGCATCATGTTGGGTACCTGGGGGCTGTTCTTCCTCTTGTTTATCTCATTGATGAAGGTGTTCCCTGCTGTCGCCATCAGCGAGCTGAAGAGCCAACTGCATAGAGAGGGCGGAGAAACACATGAGTGAGCGTTGTGAAAGCATCGCAATCTATTCAACGGCAGAAGCACTCGCACGCGCCGTGCAAGCGGCCCAGTCATTGAACATGGAAATAATCGACATCTGCAGCCCTATTCCACTGCCCGAGATGGAGGAACTCGTGCCGCGCCGGCCGAGCCAGGTGCGCTGGTTTGCGCTCATCGGCTGCCTCACGGGCGCCGCATTCGGCCTGTGGCTTCAGATTTACACCGTGCTGTCGTGGCCGATTCCGGTTGGCGGAAAGCCGATAGTCAGCCTGTCGGCCTTCGTAGTCATTGCATTCGAGCTGACAATCCTTTTCGGGGCCACGGCCACTTTTGCAGGATTTCTGTTCACCTCGCGACTGCCGCGCATCGGCGGCATCTATCATCCAGGATGCTCGCAGAATGAATTTGCGCTTGTGGTCCGGCACGAGTCGCCACAATGCGAGAAAGTCCACTCCGCACTGAAAAACGAGGGGACACTTGACGTAAGACTGCTTGAAGGAGAAGGAAGAGGTTAGGGCAATGGGCGACTATGTGAACCTGTTCTGGCAGGCTTTTCTTGTTAACTTTCTCTTTTGGGCGAGCCTTGCGCAGGGCAGCGTCATTTTTGCAGCCTCTTTGAATCTCACCAATGCGAGGTGGGGCCGTCCGTATGTCGGCATCGCGCGCTCGTTTGCTGCATTTTTGCCGGTGGTAGTCATCCTATTTGCAGTCCTTCTGCTGGGGCGCGTCTCCATTTTTCCCTGGGTTGCTGACCCGGTACCCCAAAAGGCGGCCTATCTGAATATCCCGTTTCTGGCGATTCGCGGATTATTGGGATTGAGTCTCCTGGCTCTCTTCAGTTGGATATTCCTCTACAAGACCGGAAAACAAAGTGAGGCTTCCGACCCGATTCAAGCCTCTCCGTGGGCGGTCGCACTTGTAATACTCTTTATGGTTGTTTACACCTATCTCGCATTTGATCTGGTCATGTCTCTGCAGCCCAACTGGTACAGTACGCTGCTGGGCGCCTATTTCGCGGTGAGCGCGTTTTTTCTCGGACTCGCGGGATTGTGCGTGGCGGGCTATTTCGCGGCCATACCGGATGGGGACAGGCGAAGGATTTCAAAGCTGCTGTTTGCCTTTTCTCTGTTCTGGATGTCCCTTTTGTGGAGCCAATACATCGTGATCTGGTACGGAGACATTCCGGAAGAGACGCAATTCGTCTATCTCATTTTCTTTCGCAGCCCATGGCGAGCGGTGACGCTAACCATGCTGGCGCTGGCGTTTGTCATTCCGTTCACCATTCTCATGCCACGCCGCGCCAAAGCGACCGGATTTATTCCGCTCATTTCATCAAGTTTTGTTCTTGCCGGCCTCTTGCTTGAGAAATATGTTCTGGTGATTCCTTCTTTTCATCCCGATGTCATCGCGATTAACTGGATTCATCTGCTCGTCACCATCGGTTTTGCAGCGCTCTTTTACCTTAGTCATGTAATTTTCGGACCGGTATTCAGGTTTAAGGAGTAAAGAGTCGACCGACTCTTTCATTTCATGATCGATTGCAGACCATGTCTCTCTAGTGGAGGAAGGAAGAATCATGCAAAAATACGTTTGTACCGTTTGCGGCTATATCTATGATCCCGCACTGGGCGACCCGGAAAACGGAGTTCAGCCGGGAACGGCCTTCGCCGATGTTCCGGAAGATTGGGTATGTCCTTTGTGTGGTGTCGCGAAGGACATGTTCGAAGAGGTTGTCGATTAATAGCGAAAGCATGCAGTCGTTGATAAGGTAGAATCGGGAATATGACATCAAACAACAAAATGCGCCGGGTAAAACAGGCCGCCGGCACAAGGACCGAAAGAGATTCGCTTGGCGAGAAGGCGGTTCCAGCCGATGCGTATTACGGCATCCAGACCGCGCGAGCGCTTGAAAATTTTCGCGCCAGCGGATTGAGGCACCCTCCTTCGCTGCTGCGAGCTTATGCCTCGATCAAGAAGGCAGCCGCCCGGGCGAATCTGGACTTGGGAGTAATCGACAGGCGCCGCGCGAACGCGATCGTATGGGCGTGCGACGCGATTTTGGGCGGAGCGCATGCCGACCAGTTCGGTCTGGATGTTTACCAGGCGGGCGCGGGCACATCGTTCAATATGAACGTCAACGAAGTCATTGCGAACCTCGCGCTCGAAAAGCTGGGAAGGCGGCGCGGCGATTACCGATATCTCAGTCCGAACGACCACGTCAATATGGCCCAATCGACAAATGATACGTTCCCGACCGCGATGAATATTGCGGCATTGCTCGAGGTCCATCTGTTGGATGCCGCGCTTCGAAAGCTGATATCGGCCTTTCGCGGCAAAGGCCGCAGGTTCAGGCGAGTCGCAAAGTCCGCCCGAACTCATCTTCAGGACGCCGTACCAATCACATTGGGGCAGGAATTCGAAGCATACGCCGATGCCATTGAGGCGGCAAGACAGGAAATTGTTCGGCGGTCCGATCTTCTCAAGGAGGTGGCGCTGGGAGGAACCGCGGTAGGGACCGGATTGAACGCGCACCCGAAATATCCGCAGGCGGCTGTTGGGTATCTTGCGAGAATCACCGGGGTGCGGTTGCGACCGGCTCGAAACCGCATATCTGCCATTCAGTCGAACCACCGGATAGCCGCGGTCTCGGGGTCTGTGCGGGACCTGGCGCTCGAGTTGACTCGCATCTCGAACGATTTGCGCCTGCTGAGTTCCGGACCAACGACAGGCATCTTCGAGATCAACCTGCCGGCGGTACAACCCGGTTCCTCGATAATGCCGGGGAAGGTGAATCCGGTGATGGCCGAATGTCTGAATATGATCTGCTTCCAGGTGATCGGTCACGACTTGACAGTTTCTTTGGCGGTGCAGGCCGGGCAATTCGATCTCAACGTCATGATGCCGCTGATGGCTTATAACCTCCTCCAGTCGATGCGACTCCTTTCCTCGTACCTGCCGGACTTCATCGAGAAGTGTATTACGGGGATTACCGCAAATGAAGAACGCTGCAGGAGGTATTTCGAGGGGTCGGTCGCCCTTGCTACGGCGCTGAACCCTCACATTGGATACCTGAATGCAGCCGAGATAGCGCACCAGTCGCTTCTCACGGGCGAATCAATTAAGAAGCTGGCCATTCAGCGCGGAATCATGACGGAGGAGCAATTCGAGGCGGTAACCGATCCCCTTCATACGAATGCGCCCAGGAGCAAGGGCAGAACCAAAGACAAAAAAAGGAGAAGGCGAAAATGGCTGAAGTCCCAAAAACAATTGAGGAAATCGTAAAATTTGCGCTGCAACTCGAGCATGACGGCCTGAAGATGTACCGCGAATTCGCGGAACGATCAAATGATGCCTTCGGAAAGAAGACGTTCGAGGGACTGGTCGAGGATGAGCGCCACCATATAGAACTACTCCAGAAACTCTACGGGAAATCCGGTATCAAGGAAATCGAGGAAATCGTGTCCAGAAGCAAACTAGAGCCGATACGACAGCGGTTCAAGACGATTTTCGAAGCGGCCGGAGAGGAGGCTCGCAACCGGACACAGGCCGACCCCAGCGATACGGAGGCTATGCGCATCGCCCTCGATTTCGAGAAAAAGGGGTATAATCTCTATAACGACGCTTACGAGAAGGCTCAAAGCGGAATCGAGAAGACGGCGTTCAAGCACCTGAGTCTGATGGAAAAGCACCATTACGAACTGTTGCAGGAGACGCTCGAATACCTCGACGACACCGGCAACTGGTTCATGAAGAACGAAGGCTGGATGTTCGAGGGGGGCTGAGACAACAACCGGCATCGCACGGGATCCGGCCGGGACAAAAAGGCTATTCCAAGAGATCGCTCATGTTCCCCAGTACTTCCGCAAGGTGTCGCGGAAAACATGGGGCTGAACTCCGAAGACGTCGGTCAGGGAATTCTCGGCGGTTGCGTTATCGAGCGAGAGCATTTTTAGCTGGTCCGTGGTGACAAACGGCTTTGGAAAAAGTTTTTCGACCACGCGCGCGACCAACATCATCACCGGCATGGGGATATGCAGTTTGAGGCGGTGCGCCTTTCCCATCACATCGGCCATCTGATCGAGCATCTCATCGAACGTGAACTGGTCGGGGCCCGCGATTTCCCAAATCCCGTTCAGCGGCTTTTCCTGCTCGACCGACGCCACTATGCACGATGCGATATCCTCGACATATATCGGCTGGAACCTCGTCTTGCCGCCGCCGGCAACGGGGACGATAGGCAAGTAAAGCATCGGCTTGAGCATGTTGAAAAACTTGTCCTCAGGCCCGAAAACCAGCGACGGCCTCAAAATGACATATGGGATTCCGCTGTTCTTGATAAGCTGCTCGGCCTGCCATTTTGTGCGGAAATATTCGCTGACGGGCCTGTCGCTGGTGCCCAGGGCACTGATGTGCACAAAGCGCTTTACGCCTGCTCTCTTTGCTTCCCACAGCAAGTTGTGAAGTCCGTGGACGTGAACGCGCTCAAACGTGGCTTCCCCGACCTCGACGATGATCCCGACGAAATTGACCGCAACGTCGACGCCGTCCATTTTCCCCTTCAGCGAATCCGGATCGAGGAGGTCTCCGCCGACAAATTCCGCGTGTTCCTGCGGAAGGCCTTGTGCATGCCCCGGCCCCTTCGGGCTCAGGAGCCGCACATGATGGCCGGCATCGATCAGTCGAGCCGCCGAATGACTGCCGATGAAGCCGGTCCCTCCGGAAATGAAGATATTCATATATTCTCCTTACGATCGGCAAGAGCTTTCTTGATCAGAAAAAGGGCTGCGCCTGCGCATTCAGTACCAGTCGTGCGGGGGGCGGATCATCTCCCCCTGAAAATCTTCATCTCGTCGATGAAGGATTTATCCACCAGCTTCAGCTTCCCGATAGCCTGCTCCAGAGGGATATTAATAATTGTCGTCCCTTGGAGAGCGGGCATCTGCCCGAATTTGCCTTCGAGCAACAGGTTCACCGCCTTCAGGCCAAGCCTGGCGCCCAGAACCCGATCAAAGGCCGATGGGGCGCCTCCACGCTGGACGTGGCCCAACTCTACCGAGCGCGTCTCCTGCCCTGTTTTCTTCTCGATGACCTTCGCAAGCCGTTTCGCGATCCCGCCAAGCTTCACATGGCCGAATTCGTCCACTTTGTCGTCCTGAGTGATGAACTCGCGAGCATCCGCAGGCACCGCTCCCTCCGAGACCGCTATAATGGTATAATTTCTGCCCGATTCGCGGCGCTTCTTGACGATATCCGCCACCTCATCGGGATCAAATTTCTCTTCGGGAAGAAGGATTATATGAGCACCGCCGGCCATGCCGGCATTCATAGCCAGCCAGCCCGCGTAGCGGCCCATGATCTCGACAATCAGCACTCTGTCGTGCGACTTTGCCGTTGTGTGAAGGCGGTCCATCGCCTCGGTCGCAATATTAATTGCCGTATCAAAACCGAAGGTGTAATCGGTGCCGCACAAATCGTTATCGATCGTTTTTGGAACCCCGACAACTTTTATGCCCTCCAAGTGCAGCTTGTTCGCCACTCCCAGAGTATCGTCTCCGCCGATCGCAATGAGCGCGTCGATGTGATATTTTTCGAGGTTCCTCCTGATCTGTTCCATCCCGTTCGGGTGTTTCACCGGGTTGGTTCTCGAGGTCCGCAAGACAGTCCCGCCGGTTCGATGGATATCGTCAACCTGATCGACCGTGAGCAGTTCCGCTTCTCCCCCATCGAGAAGTCCGGCCCACCCGCGTTTTATCCCTATCACTTCGATTCCGTGTTGGTCGGCCGCAATGACAATTGCTCGAATGACGGCGTTGAGTCCTGGGGCGTCGCCCCCACCGGTCAATACTCCGATACGTTCAATTTCCATCGTTGCTTCCCCCTGTTGAAAGGTTTGCCAACCTCCTCTATTGAGAGTACATTTGAATGCCCATTAAGCAAAGCACCTCTGTAATATTAACATAGCGATACTGCTTAATCAAGCGGCTTGAAGGCATCCTTTTTGACAAAATGTGGGGCTTTAACTTGCAAATTAAAAAAGAGCAGTGGTATCATGATTTATAGTCGGCCAGGGGGGGACCGTGTCGGACGATAAACACTCAGCACAATTTTCGCCTTTTTTTCTGCGCTTTGCGGAAAACCTCAGATCGATCTTCGATAGCCTGTACGACGGCATAATAACAGTCGATCCCGCCGGCAAGATTCAGCAATTCAATAAGGCCGCCGAAAAAATCACCGCTTTTTCCGCCGATGAGGCCCTTGATAAGCCGCTTCATGTGATTCTGCGCTCCCGTAAAGAGGCGCTTACCGAAATGGTTGTCCAGAGTATCTCCGCAAATCGCCGGATCGAGAATTATGGGCTCGAGATAACCACGAAGGACGGGCGGTTGAAAACGATCAACATCACGAGCACCGTCTTATCCGATATCTACGAAGACAAACCCGCCGGCGCCGTCATCAGCATAGCCGATGTAACCGAGATTTACAGCTTGAAAGAGGAACTACGGGGAAGATACAGGCTGGACCAGATTATCGGCAAGAACCATCTGATTCAGCAGGTGTATGATCGCATTTTGCAGACTGCCGAAAGCGATTCCACTGTCCTCATCCAGGGCGAAAGCGGCACTGGAAAGGAACTTGTGGCCCATGCGATCCATTATCACAGCCACCGGGCTCACGCCCCTTTTATCAAGGTTAACTGCTCCGCCCTGGCCGAGACGCTGCTCGAAAGCGAGCTGTTCGGGCACGTAAAAGGGGCCTTTACGGGGGCGCTGTATGATAAGGTGGGAAGATTCGAGGCCGCCAATGGGGGCACGATATTTCTCGACGAGGTCGGCGACTTCAGCCCGTTCATTCAGTTGAAACTGCTGCGGGTCCTCCAGGAGAGAGAATTCGAACGCGTCGGCGAAACGGCCTCACGCAAAAGCGATGTTCGCATTATCGCGGCCACCAGTCGCAACTTGAAGGACCTCGTCCAGAAGGCAGAATTCCGGCCCGACCTTTACTACCGCCTTCGCGTTATCCCGATCTTTCTGCCGCCGTTGAGGGAGAGAAGAGACGACCTGCCGCTCCTGATCAACCATTTTATCAATCGCTTCAATAAGATAATGGCCAAGAGAATCCGCGGGGTGAGCGAGGAGAGCATGGTTTTTCTCTGGAACTACGACTGGCCCGGCAATATCCGGGAACTCGAGCACGCGCTCGAACACGCAATCGTGCTTTCCCGAAGCACGTTGATTGAGCCCCACGACCTCCCGCTCGAGATACGAAAAATGGAAGATTTCGAGCCGACGCAGGAAAGAAAGATACGATTGCTCAAGCATTCCCGCCTTGAAACCAAGGCCGAGCATTCAATTATCACGCAGGCTCTTCGAGAAGCAGCAGGAAATCGAACGCAGGCTGCAAATATCCTCGGCATCAGCCGGACTACGCTCTGGCGGAAAATGAGGACTCACCACATCGAGTAAATGGCCGCTTTTGCTGCCGCGTTTCCTTTTACGCGCACGCCTCGATTTCAACGTTTCGCAGGATCTGGGCGCAGCGTTCGGGCGCCATCACATTTATGTTGATCCCCGATCCCATCTCGAACCCGGCCCGCGTCGTCAGCCGCGGCACAATGGAAAGATACCAGTGATAATATTTGACGTCGTCATCGCCCACCGGGGCCGATTGGATAATATAGTTGTAGTCCGGGTCATCCAGCCCTTTATGAATTTTGCACAGGATCGTCTTCAGGACTCGCGCCAGATCGTCCAACTCCTCATCGGCCACATTTCCAAAATAAGCGCGATGCTGTTTCGGAACTATCATCACTTCGAACGGCGACCGTGAGGCAAATGGCACAAACGCAACAAATTTCTCGCTATCGATGAGCAGTCGGCTTCCCTGTTGCGTTTCTTCTGCAACCATCTGGCAGTAGACACACGTCCCGTACGAGTCATAACTCATCATCGACTGGTTAATCTGGTCGCGCACGTTCGGCGGAATGATTGGGGTCGCAATGAGCTGCGAATGCGGGTGCTCAAGCGAAGTCCCCGCCCGCTCTCCGTGATTTCGGAACAGCGTGACGAAATTGATATTATGCCTCTTCGCAACTTCCATTTTCCTCTGCCGATACGCCCCCAGCACGAGCCTTACATGCGTTTCGGACATTGTCGCGATGCTTAAATCATGTCGTGGCGTCTCAATGATAACCTCTGCAATCCCATATCCCCCAGCCTTCAGGAACAGCCCGATCTTTTCGCGTTCATTACTGTCGTCCGGTCGAAGCGCGGCGTATTTATTGGGAACCACCCGAACATCCCAGTTGTCGCCGCGACCGACAAGCAATGTGGGCGCGGGCGTCAGATGTTCGTTGCCGGGACAAAAGGGGCAGCTTTGGGAAAATTCCGGCAGGGCCTTCCTTCTTTCCCGTCGGCGCACAAATTGATCCGGCCGCTCCGCCCGCTCGGCGGCTATTATTACCCATTCCCTGGTGGCTATGTTTTGTCTGAATTCGGGCATGATCCCCTCCTCATTCGGAAAAGGATATCCTTAGAAAATGCGGCGCCGCTCTCGCTTCCACAATGCCTGAAGAGAATGCGTGCGTACGTCAATAATGGCACCGTTCATTGGCTAAAGAAACAGGCGAGGCAGGGCGCCCGGCACCGCATGTCCGGCAATCATGTTTTGGCGGGAGCTCAGAAAGCTTCGTCAGGAAAACATCGCGATGAAGAGACCGGCAGCGGCCGCAGTTCCGATAACGCCGGCAAGATTAGGGCCGAGCGCATGGAGCAGAAGATAATTCTCCTGGTTCTCCTGCAATCCGACCATTTGCGAAACGCGCGCGGCCATTGGTACGGCGGACACACCGGCTGAACCGATGAGCGGGTTCAATTTTTCCTTTATGAACAGGTTCATGATTTTTATGGTCAAGATTCCGCCCAGCGTGCAGACGGCGAAATCGAGAAGTCCAAACGTAAAGATCACCAGCGGTTTCGGCGTCAGGAATTTCTCGGCGCTCATCGTGGCGCCGACCGAAAGACCCAGAAAAATCGTGACAATATTCATTAGCGACCCTTGTGCAGTATCGCTGAGACGTCTGACTACGCCGCTCTCGCGCATCAGATTACCGAACATCAGCATGCCTAACAGCGGCATGATCGCCGGAATCAATAATGCGATCAAACCCGCGCCTAGTAATGGAAAAAGCAGTTTTTCCTTCTGGGATACCGGCCGCAGTTGCCGCATGACGATCTTGCGCTCCTTTTTCGTTGTCAGAAGGCGCATGAGCGGGGGCTGGATAATCGGCACCATTGCCATGTAGGAATACGCAGCAAGCGCGTTCGGACCCAGCAAATGGGGCGCAAGCGCGTTCGTAAGGTAGATCGTGGTGGGGCCGTCTGCTCCACCGATAATGCCGACCGACGCCGCCTCTTTCATCGTGAACCCGAAAATCAACGTCGCAGTAAAGGTAACGAATACTCCAAGTTGAGCGCCGGCGCCCACCAGCAACGTTTTCGGGTTTGCGATGAGCGGGCCGAAATCGGTCAGCGCGCCCAATCCCAAAAAGATGACGCAGGGAATCACCTCCCACGCGACGCCGTAATGGTAGAAGATTTGCAGCAGATGCTCCTGCCCTGTTTCGGGATTGACCCCCATCATGGGCGTGAGTGGAAAATTCACAATAAAAATCCCAAACCCGATAGGGAGCAGCAACAGCGGCTCGTACTTCTTGCCGATGGCGAGGTATATGAAGATGAGGCCAATGGCCCACATGAGAAAATGGCCCCACTTGAGGCTGAAAACACCGGTTTGCAGGGCGATGCTGTTCAGCACGCTGAAGAATTCTTGTACAGACATATTTCGTTCCCTTTTTCAGGAATTCCGGATACTTTACCGCGATGGCGCAGAGGTGAGAACACCGTCCATTTTAAAAAGATCAGCGGGAAATGTCAAGCTCAGCCGCAAGCATCGTCGCGTTTTTTGCGTTCTGGGGGAAATCGGCGATAGCTTTTTCCTTCGCCGCATCTATATAGGCGACATCGGCATCCGCCAGCTTGCCTGAACGAACGCAGTCATCAACCTCATCCTGATCCAAAATCAGGTAATCGCCGTCCCGAGAAAACCAGATATCAAGCAGCAAGTCCACGTAGGTCAGAGAATCCGAAAAAATCTCCATCTCGCGGCAGATATGAACCAGATACCCGAGCGGCTCCCCCTCCGGTGAATAGATCGCCCAGAAGACATAAGGCCTATCGAGCCAGTAAAAGGCAAGCGTCACGCAGCCGGGCGGGAACGTGACGCCCAATTTGGAGCTTTGAAACGAACGATCACTCCTGTATTTCAGCACTATCTTGGCCGGCTCGCGCCGGACGAGCTCGCATCTGTAGCGCTCATCCGGTTTATTCAGATGTCGCTTGATTTCAAGAAAGCCGCTCATGCTTACCCTCAAGGAACCGTATAGACGCCCGAAAGATAAAAGTCTTTGAGAACCCACTCGCCAGGAATGCCTTCAGGATAATGACCCACAAACCGCGGCACCCACGGCTTTGCCGAATCGAACTGCGCATAATACCCGTTTATTACAACGTAGCAATTCTTCAAGTCGTATGCAGATTTCACTTCGTACAGATTCCGAAATCTCTCCGGCGTGAAGGAGAATTCAGAAAAGATCGTCAGCATCGCTTGCGTTCGAGGATCGGCGTAAATGGGCTTTGGGGGCGCCTCCGCGAGGTATCTCGCCACCTGCCGTATATTCGAGCCGCTCGTTTCGGGTGTTGAATTCATGCTGTACCTGTATGGTCTCAGGAAATATAAAGAAAGCCCCGCCACCAGAACTACGACCGCAATTCGCAGCCGCAGCCGGAGCTGCAGCAGCGCCCACGCTGAAAGCAGGATAAGCGGGACGGTGGCGTAGTTCAGAAATTTTCTCACCTTGACCACATGGATCAGAGGAGAAAGACTTACGATCCCGAACTGCAGAATCAGCAGAATGATGCCCGCCCAGAGCGCCAGAATCAGGGGACCCCTCTCCCTCTTCACTACAGGCAGCAGCAGAGCCGGCACGAACAGATAGAAATAGGGGCCGAAAACGGAAAGATTTCTCGTTACCACCTGAGGATAGTAGAGCTGACTGGTCGAGCATTCACCGGATGCGTTTACCTCAAGAGCGGCCTGTTTGTTAAGCCAGAGATTGTAGAACGGGCTTAAATCATGCAGATGATAATAGAGCCCCTCGAGAGCGAGAACGGCGAAACCTCCTAGCGCAAACAAGGCGTATCCCCATTTGATCTTTCGCACAAAGAAAGCCGCATAAACCAGGAAAAAAGGAAGCAGGATGATCGACATGGAGCGAGCGGAATAGGAGACGCCCATGAGCAGGCCAGAAGTGAAAAACAGAGGTAACGAAAACCTGCCGCCTTCGGTCGCACGCAGAAAAGCCAATACCGATGCCGCCATCAGGAAAGACAGCGGGATATCAGGAAGGATCAGGCCTGAATAATGGATGTCCAGAGGGTAAAAAGCCAGCAGCAATCCGCCAAGCAGACCGGCCCGGGCATCTACGAGGGACTTCCCGAGGAAAAAGCAGACTGCGATTGCACCCAGCGCCGAAAGCATCGGCCACGCAGCCGCGGCATACTCGTTTGTTCCCAGAACGGCATACGATGCCGTGATCGGAAGGATCATCGCGAAGCGGTTCTTCCAGTAGTTCTCGGTAGGCTGATACGCGCCCTGATAGATGTCATAGGCGGCAAGATAATAGTCGTGGTCGTCACTGCCGATTGGACCGGTATAGTGCCAGATTCGCAACAGAAGCGCCAAGAGCAGGATGAGCGAAAGCAGCACAATCTGGACGGAACGTTTCAACAGGTGCTCCTCACAGGGCGGATGCCTTGCGCGTCACTTTGATCGCACAAAACTCTCCGCACATCGTGCATACCTCGCTGTCGGTCGGCCGGCTGCTCTCCCGCAACTCTCGCGCCCTCTGCGGATCAATCGCAAGAGCTATCTGGCCCTCCCAATCGAGATTCTTGCGGCACCGGGCCATGGCATTGTCGCGTTCCACCGCGCCCGGGATTCCTCGCGCCACGTCGGCGGCATGCGCCGCAATTCGCGAAGCAATCACTCCCTCCTTCACGTCTTCAACAGAGGGAAGACGCAGGTGCTCCGACGGCGTCACATAACAGAGGAAATCCGCTCCGGCAAGAGCCGCGACCGCGCCGCCAATCGCAGCCGTTATATGATCGTAGCCGGGAGCTATGTCGGTAACGAGTGGCCCGAGCACGTAAAAAGGCGCGCCATGGCACAGACGCTTCTGCACAATCATGTTCGCCGCTATCTGGTCGAGGGGCACATGCCCGGGGCCTTCGCACATAACCTGAACCCCCGCCTGCCGGCACTGTTCCACCAACTCGCCCTGCAATACGAGTTCTTGAATCTGGCCGCGGTCGGTGGCGTCGGCAAGACAGCCGGGCCGCATCCCATCACCGAGGCTGAGCGACATGTCGTAGTTCTTTGCGATCGCGAGCAGGCGGACAAAATGCTCGAACAGCGGATTTTCCTTCTTGTTGTGAGCCATCCATTCCAGCATCAGCGCGCCTCCACGGCTGACGATATCCAGAATACGCCGGTGTTTTCGCAAGCGGGCCACCGATTCCTGCGTCACGGTGCAATGAACGGTCACGAAATCCACCCCGAGCCGTGCGTGCTCTTCGATTGTCTCGAATATTTCATCGGGTTCGAGTTCGACAAAGGATTTCTTTCGGAGGGGCGCCTGCAGGGCGGCCTGATAGATTGGGACCGTTCCGACAGGTATTGATGAACGCGCCAGCACTTCCTTGAGGACTTCGTTCACCATTCCGCCAACGCTGAGATCCATTACGGTATCCGCGCCCGCCTCGATCGCCACCTCCAATTTGCGCAAGTCTTCTTCGACGTCAGCCTTATCGCCGGAAGTGCCGATATTGGCGTTCACCTTCGTTCTGAGGTTCTTGCCGATGGCCAGAACGTTCGCATTCGTATGCTTCCGGTTTCTGGTGATGATGATGCTGCCGTCGGCAATCCCATCGCGGATATACTCTCGCGACTGCCGTTCGTCGGTTGCCGCCTTTTCCATCTCGGGCGTCACGATGCCCTGTCTTGCCTGCAGAACCTGGTTCATGTGAATCAACCTTTCGTCATGGTTTCGTCCGACCGTGCCAGCGCCTTTCTCCAGGCGCGCGCTATTTCCCTCGCGGCGCCCTCTCTATCAGGAGCCGCGAGAATCGCAGAGATGACGCCGATGCCCGCCGCTCCCGCCGTAGCAACTGTCTCCGCTCGCGCAGCGGAAATCCCTCCGAGACCAAAAACCGGCACAGTCACTGTCCGACAAGCCGTCTGAAGCGCCTCAAGACCAACGGGAGAGCCATACTGCGCCTTCGATGGCGTCTGAAAAACGGGACCGAACGTTATGAAATCGGCGCCCCTTGCTTCAGCATCCTTCGCCTCATTCAGCGTGTGAGTCGAGACGCCGATCAGCATATGCGGGTCGACGATCCGCCGGCATACGTTCGCCGGCAGCCCGTCTTGCGGGAGATGTAGTCCGTCGGCGCCGACCGCACGTGCGAGTGCTGCGTCGCCATTTATTAACAGCAAGGCCCCGCTCGCGCGGGTAACGGAACGCAACTTCAGAGCGAGCTCATATCGGTCGCGTGTGGGAAGGTCCTTTTCCCGCAACTGGACCGCGCCAACGCCTCCGCGCAGGGCCTGCTCAATACAGGCCGCAAGGTCGTCGCCCGCGCACTGGCGGCGATCGGTTATAAGATAGAGATTGAAGTTAACCGGCAATGACGCCCTCCAACGGACTGCTGGCGGTAGCATACAGCTTGCGGGGAATTCGACCGGCAAGGAAGGCCTTTCGGCCCGCCTCAACCGCCAGCTGCATCGCCTCTGCCATCAGCACCGGGTTTTTCGCTCCCGCGACTCCGGTATTCATCAGCACGCCGTCGACTCCCAGTTCCATCGCTATAGCCGCATCCGAGGCGGTTCCCACGCCGGCATCAACAATGACCGGCACCTTGGCATTTTCCCGAATTATCCGGATATTATATGGATTTCTGATGCCCAAGCCGGATCCGATCGGAGCGGCAAGTGGCATGACGGCTGCGCATCCAATCTCCTCGAGCCTCTTGCACACGATCGGGTCGTCATTGGTATACGGAAGGACGACAAATCCCTCCTTAATGAGTATCCTGGCGGCCTCGATCAGACCGGCGTTATCCGGGAACAGCGTCTTCTCGTCGCCGATCACTTCGAGTTTGACCAGATCGGACAGGCCGGCCTCCCTCCCCAATCGCGCCGTTCGCACCGCGTCCTCAACCGAATAGCAGCCGGCGGTATTCGGCAGCAGCGTGTACTTGCGCGTATCGATATAATCGAGCAGCGACTCCTTGCTCCTGTCGGAAATATTGATCCGGCGAACGGCAACGGTCACGATCTCCGCACCCGATTTGTCAAGCGCTTCGCGCATCTGCTCAAAGGTCGCATATTTCCCGGTTCCGATCAACAAACGCGATCGAAACTTTCGACCTGCAATAATAAGATCGTCATTCATAATCTCCCCCGATCATTATTGAGAGCCTCCTCCGACAAAATGTACAACCTCAATGCGGTCGCCCTCTTTCAGCCTTGTTGCGCCGTATTCGCCCTTTGGCAAAATATCGAGGTTCAATTCAACCGCCACCCGATTCCCCGTCACTCCCAATCGCCCGAGCAAATCGGCGACAGTGGCGGCGTCGGGACATTCATACGGCTCCCCGTTGAGCTGGATTCTCATCATGATGCCAAAAAAACAATTTGCCGCATCCCCCGTAGGAAATGCGGCAGCTTCTATTCTTTCGCCCGCAGTTGCCGTTGTTGCGCTTCCCTACGCTGGTATTAACCAGATCAGGTTCAAAGGGTTGCCTGAATGAGGACTCTCAGTGCTCAGCACACCCCTAGCTTGCGTACATTCTAACACGACCCGCAGGTACTGTCAATTATCTCAGGTCTTGATCCCATAACCGTTCAGGAATAGTGCTCAACCAGGTATTTGATGATATCCTCCGACTCGTACATCGCAACATTGCGATCGGTATCGATCAGAAAAGGCACCTGAACCATACCGCCCAGCTTCTCGAGGAGTTGGGCCTTCTTGCTGCCACCGTCACGAACGTTTCTGCAAATATAATCGAGATCAAGTTCGGTCATCTTCGCACGTACTTTCTGGCAATACGGGCATCCTTCCTTCTGGTAAAGTTCAAGCATTAATCATCCTCCTCTGCCCGGCTGGGCAAATCTATCCATTGTTCTTAGTCGTCCGGACGATATCCCTGCCTGTTTACGGGCCGGGCAATCTATCAGCTGGGGACTTGGCGACAGACTTTGAAGCTTGATGATCCGGGACTTTTAATTCTCCGGCCGATACATCTCGTCGTACATGCGTTCCAACTTGTCTTTGTGCTTCTTCTCTTCAGAGGCGATCCGGTTCAGGAGACCCCGAACCTCTTCATTGCCGGCGTACTCTGACAGGGAGGTGTAGAAACTCAAGGCTTCCATCTCCTCTCCAATTGCATACCGCAGAACCTCCTGCATGGTTGACTGTTTCGTGATCTGCGGTCTGTCCGCAAATTCAATAAATTCTCCGGTCGGGAGCGACTGGGACTTGAAGGCTCCCGGTTTCTCCGGATTGATCTTCTCCAGCGTGTGTTTGTGAGCAAGTTCTTCCCGCGCAAGTTCTTTCAACAAGCTCTTTCCTTGCTCATCCTCCACTTTTTCGGCATATATCTCGTACATCATGTTCGCTTCAACTTCTTTTCCTATTGCACGGTTGATCAACTGCCGCGGGGTGAAATCCTTGCCAGCCATTTTTGATTCCTTTCGTTCGACTCTCTTGCTCGCGCACAGACGCCCACGAGGGACCTTCTCGAATTGAGTTGATGCCCGACGAGATTGCAGACTTCCCCCTTGTGCGGACGACCCTATCGAAAAATCATGTCACATTCATGAAATTACCGCCACCCTGCGCGCCCCGGGCGGAGTATCAGGCATAAGAAGAGCGGGACGGCCTACATCATGAAAAAATGGATGGATGAGTCAGGCCGTCCCGGTTTATATCAAGGACTAATCGCAGCAGCGGATACACCCTCAGCCCGCACTGCCCTTTAGCAGGGATCTGACCGCCCCTTTTTGCGTCTTCTACCCCCCCTTACCAATCGACAAGCGTATGGGGTGGCGCTAGTATATACGGATTCTCATGTTTGGCGCAACAGGAAAATCTGCCCAGCGCTTGTCTTAAACTAAAGCGCTTTTGGAGCGGGTTGCTTCTTCGGTCTCCTGATGAAGAGCGATTGAATGAACTCGCGAGGTCCTTTGCGGGGGGATTTATCGTAAGGATTTTGTCGAAGCGCCCTCTCGATTGCGCTCTCGATAGGGCTGCTCAGGATTCCACTTTGGACAAATTTGGCTCTTGCCTCTCCAAGTCTCTTGAGGGCTTCGGCCCTTTTACCCTGACTGCCGTAGAGGCCGCCAATCGCCATCAGTTGGGTGGCCGCACCGATCGGGTTTCCGATCCGCTCATAAAGCTCGAGCGCCTTGTCCATCGATTTAAGCGCGTCCCCCAATTTTCGTTTCTTCTCGTAGAGCAGGCCGATATTGCCGTGCGCCCTCGCCCGATCGCTTGAACAATTGAGCCAGCCCGCCAGCCGGAGGGCTTCTCGATTTGTCTTGAGCGACTTCCGTAATTTCCCCAGCCTGAGATACATCAGACCCGCATTGGTCAATGCCTGTGTCTCTCCCGGCAGATTACCGATGCTTCTATAAAGTGCGAGAGCCTTCTTGTGATAATCCAGCGCGCATCTGTACTCGCGTTTCATCCCATAAACGCTTCCGACATTATCGAGCGCGACCGCCAGACCAGCACGATAATCCGTCGACTCAAAACCTTTTAGCACAGATTGCCATGGCTTGAGTGCTTCATCCGGCCTCCCCTCCGCCATAAAGAGGGTGCCGAGATTTCCCTGACTGCAGGATTGGCTTATAAAGTCATTCATTTTCCCGCCGATGCCAACCGCCTGCTTAAACACAAGGAGCGCGTCCGTCAGTTTGCCGCGCTCGCGGTGCGAAATCCCCATATTGCACAAAGAGGCCGCCGCCAACTTTTCGTTCTTGCTTCTGCGCGCGAGCGCAAGGCTGAGTTCAAAATTCTCCATGGCCCTGTCAAACGCTGACCGGTAACAATGACATACTCCAAGATTCAGATGAGCGGATATGGTGCGCGCCGCATTGATCGACTTCAGATACGCGCTCGCCGCCGCCTGGTACTGGTTCGCGGCGAAGTGTCTCTCCCCCTGCCTGAAAAACCTCTTCGCTTCACGGCGCACGCTCGGGAGGACATCATCAAGTTCCTGCCTGAGATAGAGCGTCCCTACCTTTTGAAGATATCCCCCGTCCGGCGCCGGCAAGGCTTCCAGTCCAGCGGGCCGCCACCGGATTCTGCATCGATCGCTGAGCACAGCTATGTAGAGGGAAAAAACGGCAGCCGCAGCGAAGAACGCCCACATGAACTGAGGCGGCAAGATTTTCTCGAATGGATACTGCAGAAGAGAGGAGACATGCCTTTTCAGCGCATCCGGCAGGTAACCGGCATAAGTGATGCCAGCGAGCAGCACGAAGAGGAGATACAAGAAGGTGGACAGATATCCGAGTGCATTCCAAAATTGTAAGCGTACTCTCTCCATATACCCCTTTTTTGCCCAAAAGGGGAGTCCCCACCCGGCGCGTAATACTATTTTAGCAAGCTTTGTGCCAGAGTATTTTAAGTGCCCGGTATTGGAGAGGAGGATGAAAGGAGAGAAGAAAACCTATTCCATGCCCAGGTCTTTCTTAGCTCTTCGGATTGCCTTCAGGACGTTCGGCCGGGCAGTTCCGCCGGGCGCTCGACGAGAATTAATGACGGCAGCAAGGCTGATCTCCTTGTAGACGTCTTTCTGGAAGAGAGGAGAAAATTCCTGCAGTTTCTCGAGAGGAAGGTCTTCTATCGCCGCGTTTTCCCGGATGCAGAAGCTTACCACCTTTCCCACTATCGCATGAGCCTGTCGGAACGGCACATCCTTTTTCACGAGATAGTCGGCCAGATCGGTGGCATTGAGGAAACCGGCTTTACATTCCTGCTCCATCCTCTTCGCGTTCACGACCAGTGTTTCGATCATGGGGGCGAACACATCCAGAGTGTCTCTGACGATATCCACCGAATCAAAGACACACGGCTTATCCTCCTGAAGGTCCCGGTTATACGCGAGCGGCAACCCCTTCATCAGGCAAAGCAAGGTCATCAGGTTGCCGTATACTTTTGCCGTCCTTGCCCGCGCGAGTTCGGCGATATCCGGATTCTTTTTCTGAGGCATGATACTGGAGCCGGTCGTGAAAGCGTCATCCATCTCAACGAATCCGAATTCCGACGATGACCAGAGAATAAGCTCTTCGCTCAGGCGCGAGATGTGCATCATGAATGTGGCGCAGGCGGAAAGCAACTCGATAAGGTAATCTCGATCGGAAACAGCGTCGATGCTGTTATTCGAGAGCTTTGCAAAGTTCAATTCTTTTGCCAGAAACTGCCGGTCAATTTGAAAGCTTGTTCCTGCAAGTGCGGCCGAACCGAGCGGCATCACGTCGGCCGCTTCATAGGCCTTGAGAAATCTTTCCTCATCGCGTACGAGCATCTCATTGTACGCGAGGAGATGGTGGGCTAAAAGAACGGGCTGCGCATGCTGCAGATGCGTGAATCCCGGCATGACTGCGTCCAGATTTTTCTCGGCCTGCGCGATCAGCGCTCGGCGGACCTGCTGCAGGCCGCCCCTGATCTCCAGTGCCTCATCCTTCACGTACATCCGCATATCGAGCGCCACCTGATCGTTTCGGCTGCGGCCGGTATGCAGCCGCCCTCCGATATCCGCACCCACCCGCGTCACCAGGGCTGCCTCAATATTCGTATGGATATCCTCCAGATCGATATCGAATGAAAATTTCTCGGCATCCATCTGTGCGAGGATATCGGACAAGGCTTTCTCGATCGCGTCGGTATCTTTCTTCTTGATGAAGCCGCACCGGCCGAGCATTTTCGCATAAGCGATGCTACCCCCGATGTCGTAGGGATACAGCCGATAATCAAACGTGATCGACTGCGAGTAAAGCAGGGCACGCTTATCCTGCTCCTTCCGAAACCGGCCACCCCATAATTTTGCGGTCATGCTTGATTTCCCCGGTCGGTGCGCACGATCCTATTTGTCGATGAGCGCCCGGATGCGCAGCCTGAGCGCGTTCAGCCGGATGAAGCCGGCCGCATCCGCCTGGTTATAGATGGTTTCCTTTTCAAATGTGGCGAAATCGGCGTGATACAATGAGCGCTCCGATTTTCGACCGGTCACGCTGCAGTTACCCTTGTACAACTTGAGGCGGACCGTTCCGCTCACCGAAATTTGTGTTTCGTCGACGATCTTTCGCAGCAATTCCGTTTCGGGCGCAAACCAGAAGCCGTAGTACACAAGCTCGGCGTACCGCGGAATCAGCGAATCGCGCAGGTGCATTACCTCGCGATCGAGCGTGATCGACTCCAGCGCCCGATGCGCGACGTGCAGGACCGTCCCGCCGGGTGTCTCGTAGACGCCGCGCGACTTCATGCCGACGAACCTGTTCTCGACCATGTCGACCCGCCCGATGCCGTTTCGGCCAGCCACCTCATTCAGCTTGGTCAGCATCTCGACCGGACCCAGGAGTTTCCCATCGAGAGCGACGGGAACGCCGTGTTCAAACTCGATCTCCAAAGAGGTCGCCTTGTCAGGCGCACGTTCCGGTGAAACGGACAGAAGGAACATGTCCTCGGGAGGCTCGTTCCAGGGATCCTCCAGAATACCTCCCTCGAAGCTGATATGGAACAGGTTTCGATCGCTGCTGTAAGGTTTCCGCTCGGTTACGGTAATCGGAATGCCGCAGTCGCGGGCATAGGTAATCAGATCGGTGCGCGATTTGAACGACCACTCGCGCCAGGGCGCGATCACCTTGATTGCCGGCTCGAGCGCAAAATACGTCAGCTCGAAACGCACCTGATCGTTTCCCTTGCCGGTTGCTCCGTGCGCGACGGCATCGGCGCCTTCCTTGCGTGCTATCTCGATCTGTTTTTTTGCGATTAAAGGACGGGCTATCGAGGTTCCAAGAAGGTAGGTACCCTCATAAACGAGATTCGCTTTGACGGCGGGAAACACGAAATCGCGAACAAACTCTTCTTTCAGGTCTTCGATGTAGATTTTGCTGGCGCCGGTCTTCTTCGCCTTTTCCTCGAGGGAATCCAGCTCCTCGCCCTGCCCGAGATCGGCTGTGAACGCGACCACTTCGGCGTCGTAGTTATCAACAATCCACCGGAGGATCACCGAAGTATCGAGTCCGCCGGAATACGCAAGCACCACTTTTTTGACGCTGTCTCTCATCTTCCCGTCGCTTCTCCCTTGGTAAAACGAATGGTACTCAGCGGGCTAAAGGCGTAATGGATTTCAGTCTAGTCCGCCATCAGGAGAACCAGTACTGCCTTCTGCACGTGCAACCGGTTCTCCGCCTGGTCGAACACAATCGACTGCGGTCCGTCGATCACTTCGTCGGTGATCTCCAGGTTCCGGTGCGCCGGCAGGCAGTGCATGACGAGCGCGCTGGGGCGAGCGAGTGAAAGCGCCGCCTTGTTCAATTGGTACGGCGCGAAAACCTTATTTCGCTGCTCAGCCTCATGCTCCTGCCCCATGCTCGCCCACACGTCGGTATAAACGACGTCGGCATCTTCCAATGCATCCGCAGCATCATGAGTAACCTGAATTCTCTCCCCCGCCTCGGCCCGACACTCATCGACGATTTCACCCAGCGGCTCATATCCGGGCGGACACGCTATCGAGAAGTGGAACCCCAGTCGAGCGGCCGCATTCAACCAGGAATGCGCAACGTTATTCCCGTCTCCGAGAAAACATACCTTGATGTTCGCGAGAGATCCGAATTTTTCGAGCAGGGTGAAGCAATCGCTCAGTACCTGGCATGGGTGCAACCGGTCGGTGAGTCCGTTGATTACGGGGATGGAGGCCTCGCGCGCAAGCGCAAGAACGGTTTCATGCGCGAATGTGCGTGCCATAATGGCGTTGACCCATCGCTCAAGGTTTTTGGCGGTGTCGGCCGCCGATTCGCGTACACCCATGTTGATGTCGTTCGGCCCCAAAAAGATCGCGTTCCCGCCCAGTTGTGTCATTCCGGCCGTGAACGTGACTCGCGTTCGGAGGCTGGGTTTCTCAAAAATCATGGCCAGTGTCTTCCCGGCGAGCGGCGTGACAACCTCGTTATCACGCAGGCGCTTCTTCAGGGACTGAGCCAGAGAGAATATCTCCTCAATCTCCTCCCTCGCCAGATCAAAAATCGATATAAGGTCCTTATGCTTGAGCATTTTCATTCTTCTGTACCTCCAGCACCGAGCGAAGAACCGAAACGGCTTCGTCCATGTCCTCACGTGTGGCTATCAGTGGAGGCAAGAGACGGAGGACATTTTCGCCGGCGGTCCCGACAATCAGACCGCGTTCGAGACAACCTGCAACCACGCGCTTGACCGGCCAATCAAATTCGATTCCGATCAGCATCCCCAACCCGCGGACTTCTTTTATAAACGCATGGTGCTTTGCCGTCTCCCCCAGAAGTCCAAGAAGATAATCTGAAAGTCCCTTCGCTGTGTCCAGAAAACCGTCGGATGTGAGGACGTCAAGAACGGCCAGCGCCGCCGCCGACGCAAGCGGATTCCCGCCAAACGTGCTTGCATGATCACCCGGCTGAAGCACGTCGGCCACCTTCGGTCCGGCCAACATCGCCCCGATGGGAACGCCCCCGCCGAGCGCCTTCGCAAGGGTCACTATATCGGGTTCCAGATTGTAATGCTCATAGGCAAACAGCCGGCCCGTTCGGCCCATGCCGGTTTGTACTTCATCAAGTATCAATAGAAGATCGCGTTCCTCACAGAATCTCCTCAGACTGTCGACAAAACCTTGAGACGCCACATGCACGCCCCCCTCGGCCTGCACCAGCTCGAGAAGAATCGCACACGTCCGCCCATCTGCAAGCTCCTCAACGGATTCGATATCGTTCAGGGAAGCGTATGAGAACCCATCGACCAGCGGCTGAAAGTTTCGCTGAAATTTCTCCTGTCCGGTAGCGGTAATTGTTGCAAGCGTGCGCCCGTGAAACGAATTCCTGAAGGTAATGATCCGGCCGCCTTTGCCGGAGGTATTCCCCCATTTTCGCGCCAATTTGATGGCAGCCTCGTTCGCCTCGGCGCCGCTGTTACAGAAAAAACATTTCGACGCGAAGGAATGGGATACGAGCGCCTCCGCCAGCCGAACCTGAGGTTCTATGTAATAAAGGTTTGAGACGTGGATAAGGGTCTCGGCTTGATTCCGCAAAGCATCCACGACGGCGGGATGGCAATGTCCCAACGCGTTCACGGCAAGACCGGAAAGAAAATCAAGATAAATCCTTCCGTCCGCATCCTGCACACGCGTCCCCCTTCCCTTCACTAAGGCAAGATTCCGTTGTTTTCCATACGTGTCAATGACGTACGCGTGATTCAGATCTACGATTTCTTTCGTGTTCATCCGGAAGTGACCTGTATGCGCACCTCGATTTACGAATCAACATCAGTCGGCTTTTGGGCTATCAGTTTTCTTATCGTTCTTCGTTTCCGAAGGCTTCGGAGAGTTCGGTTGGCACTTCGCATCGTTGGATTTGCGCTTGTAGTCGGTCTCGTAAAAACCGGACCCTTTAAAGATGATCCCGGCACCCGCGCCTATTTTCTTTCTCGTTTGCCCCCCGCATTCGGGACATTTGACGCGCGGCTTGACGGTCATCCCGTGAAACACTTCACAGATGTGACCGCAGCTTGTACACTCATACTCATAAGTCGGCATTTCTCAACAGCCTCCATAAAGATACGCGTTCCACACATATTGAGGAAAAGATAATTATAATAAAAATGCCAGAGTTTTTCAACTCCTCCCGCACCGAAAAAATGCGGTTAAAGGGAAACGCCCGAACGATCGCTCAGTCGAATTGCGCCCAGTGATCGAAGAAGCAGGCGTGTCTAGCTCTGGCGGCCGGAGATATCAGAGATACGATTTGACAGAGAGCCGCTTCAGTGGTAAGATTTAATGAGTGAGCACTCACTCACGCGGGCCCCGACGACACGACCCATGCGAACAGCCAGCTCAAAAAATAAGGCCGCATCGGCATCGGAAACCAAGCAGAAAATCGTCGATGCTACGCTTGCCATCGCCGCCGAAAAGGGATTCGACCAGGCGACGACGGCGGAAATCGCCAGGAAAGCGGGCGTAGCCGAGGGGTCGATTTATAACTACTTCCGCACGAAGGACGACCTGCTTATCCATACCGTGACCTGTTTCGCCGGGTCGTATCTGTCCGCATTGGTCGATGCCCTCTCGAATGAGCCGCCGGGCCTGCAGAAGCTCGACCGCCTAATCTCTTTCCATTTCCATTTCTTCACGAAAGAGGGTAATATCTTCCAGATCATTTATGGAAAAAGGCCCGGAGCAAAAGTACAGATGGCGCGAATTCTTCATGTCGCGGTTGCCCCGTACGCCTCGCTGATTGCAGGAGTCATCTCCGAAGGAATCGAGCTCGGCCGGATCAAGAAAGTCGATCCTCAAATCGCGGCTTCCTTTCTTCTCGGAGGAATGCAGTTGACGCTGTTGCGGCGCTATTTTGATCCCGGAACGTTTTCCCCGGAACAAGCCGTAGATGAGATCAAACAGATCTACCTCGAGGGACTGCTGCAGGTCCGGCAGCAGGGAAAAGAACAAGAGCATGAGCGATAAAACTAAGAAGCGGCCGATTCTGAAAATCGCAGTTATTCTGGCGTTTTTTCTTGTATTGGGATTCATTGGACTGCGGATGGATTTTGTGACGAACAGGAATAATCTGAGGCATTTGATCGTTGCAACCGGCACGATAGAGGCCACCGAGGTCGATATTGCGGCTGAGATCGGCGGAAGAATACTCGAGCTGGCCGTCAAGGAAGGAGACCATGTCAAGCGCGGTGCTTTGATCGCGCAACTGGATACGAGCCTGCTGGAAGCCGAGGTCCTTCGCGCTCGGGGACTGCTTGAATCTGCCCGCTCGGCGCTTCGAGATTTGGAAGCCGGTGCACGCACTCAGGAACTGAGCCAGGCGCGCGCCCGGGTCGAACTCGCGAAAGCGAAAATGGCTCTCGACGAGGCTGAATGGCGCCGTGCCAGAGACCTTCACAAGGAAGGGGTAGCCTCGCAGCATCAACTTGATTCCGCCGTTGCCAACCGCGACGTTTCGCGGGGGCAGTATGCCGTGGCCGTCGAGGAACTGAAATTGCTCGAGGCCGGCTCGCGGCCCGATCGCATTGATGCCGCCCGGGCCGAGGTTGAGCAGGCTGAGGCTGCGCTTCGGCTCTCGGAGGTCCGCCTCGAGAAAGCGCGGATCACTGCACCGCTGAGCGGCGTCGTCCTCGTTAAGAACGCCGAACAGGGTGAGGTTATGTCTCCAGGCGTGCCCATTGTTACCGTTGCCGATCTTGATGACATGTGGGTCAAGATATACATCGACGAGGTCGATATCGGGAAACTGAAGGTCGGACAACAAGCGGTTGTGCGAGTGGATGCCTTCCCCGCGCGTCCTTTTACCGGTCATATCACCTATATCGCGGATGAAGCTGAGTTCACCCCCAAAAACATTCAGACACGGGAAGACCGGGTAAAGCTGGTTTTCGCGGTCAAAGTTGGAATAGATAATGCGGGAGGACTGCTCAAGCCCGGCATGTATGGCGATATAGAGCTTGACTCGCTTTCCCCAGGCTCGCAGACGCAAAGACAGCTTTAGCAAGGGTGAGCCCGATGGTTCAGAAACCGAATGGTAACGCAATAGAGACCAGTGGCCTCACGCGCAGATTCGGTCCGGTCACCGCTGTCGATAACCTCGATTTGCAGATCGCTCGGGGAGAGGTTTTCGGTTTTCTGGGGCCAAACGGAGCGGGCAAAAGCACCACCATCCGGATGTTATGCGGAATCCTGAGGCCGACGGCGGGGACGGCTACCGTCGGCGGTTTCGACATCGTGCGGCAGCCCGAACAAATCAAGCGCATCATTGGATACATGTCTCAGAGCTTCGGGTTGTACAATGACCTCACCGTCGAGGAGAACCTTGCTTTTTACTCCCGCCTTTATCTTCAAGACTGGAAACAAGCGAGGCTCCGGCGGGACGCGGTAATCGAGACAATGGGTTTTAGCGAGTATCGCAAGCACTTGAGCGCCAAATTATCCGGCGGCTGGAAACAGCGTCTTGCCCTCGCGTGCGCCGTCGTCCACGAGCCGCAAATACTGTTCCTCGACGAGCCTACCGCCGGCATTGATCCCGTATCGCGGCGCACCCTGTGGGACATCCTGTATGACCTCTCGCAGAACAAGGGGATAACGCTTTTCGTCACCACCCACTACATGGAGGAAGCCGAGCGCTGTAACAAGATCGGTTTCATTTGGCGCGGGCGCCTTGTTGCCTGCGATTCTCCGCTCAACGTGAAAACGCGGGTCATGACCGAGGAGATTCTCAAACTTCGCTGCTCCGACATCCAGAAAGCGTTCGAGACGCTGCTCAGGTCGGGCGAAGTCACCGACAGCAACATCTACGGCGAGGAAATTCATGTCGTTGTCAAGGAGCGAGAATCCGGAATCTCGATCATTCGACGCTTGATGCAGCAGGCCGATATAGACGTCTACGAGCTTGGGCCGATACCGGCTTCCATCGAAGACGTCTTCGTTTCCCTTTCCAGAAAAAACTGAAACTTTCCGGAGCCTTGTCATGCTGCGCCTGTTCGCGCTCATAGAAAAAGAAGTCATCCAGGTGCTGAGAGATCCCGTCTCGCTCATGATCATGTTCATCATGCCGGGCGTGATGCTGATCCTGTTCGGGATCGCCATCTCGCTCGATCTGAATAATATTAACCTGGTTGTCTGGGACCTCGATCGAACTCCCGTCTCACGCGAATTGATCCGCAACTTTACCGAGAGCGGCTATTTTACCATTACGGAGTATAGCGAGAATGATCGGCGGATTGCGCATCTTCTGGACAGTGGCAAAATACGGGTTACGCTGAAAATTCCACCCGGCTTCGAAGAAAACATCAAAAAAGCGCAGCCGGCCCCGATCGGCATCCTGATCGACGGCTCCGACAATAATACGACCGCTATCGCGCTCAGTTACATCAACCTCATTATCCAGCAGTTTTCGACGCGCGTTTTCCTCGAAACATTTCAGCGGAGCGGGGCACTCGCTCAGGACCCTGCTCTGCCGGTCGATCTTGAAACCCGCATCTGGTACAACCCGGAGCTGATCAGTGAGAACTTCTTCGTGCCGGGCTTGGTCGCGATGGTGATGATGGTCACAACAACGGTTTTGACGGCAATGTCCATTGTCAGGGAGAAGGAGCGCGGGACCATTGAGATGCTGATGGTCGCGCCGCTTCCGAGGGTGGCCCTGGTGCTTGGCAAGATCGCGCCGTATTTCGTGGTAGCGATGGCCAACATGTTTGTTCTGCTCTTTGTCTCATGGGAATTCTTTCATGTGCCGTTCCGCGGCAGCATAACGCTGTTGTTCTGGCTGTCGGCGCTCTTCCTTCTCAGCGCGCTCGGACTGGGGATCCTCATCTCGACAATCGCATCCAGCCAGCAGGTGGCATGGACCATCTGCATGCTTACGACGGCGCTCCCGTCGTTTCTGTTATCCGGTTTCATTTTCCCGATCGAAAGCATGCCCTGGGGAATACGGCTGGTCACCTATATCGTTCCCGTGCGCTATTTCATCGTGATTCTCAGGGGGATCATCATGAAAGGCGTGGGCGCCGAGTCTCTCCTTCCGCACATACTGAGCCTTGCAGCTTTCTCGGCGGCAATGCTCGTTCTGTCGTCGAGACGAGTCTCCCGGAGGAGATTATAATGCTGAGGGAAATCCTCAACATCACCCTCAAGGAACTGCTCCAGTTGCTGCGCGACAGGCGGATGTTCCCATTGATCCTGATAGCGCCGACCTTGCAGTTGATCATTTATGGGTACGCGGCCACATTCGACATCGAAAACATTCCCACCGCCGTCTATGACCTTGACCGGTCCGCGGAATCGCGTGAATACCTCAGGCGCTTCTTCAATTCGCGGTACTTCAAAGCGACTCTTTATGTCGATGCGTATGACGACGTTCGTTCCGCTCTGGATGCCGGCAAAGTCACTGCGGCCATCGTTATTCCTCCCGATTTCGCCCGCGATCTGCATCGCGGTCGAACGGCGAAGGTCCAGATGTTCATCGATGGAACCAATTCAAATGAAGCGACGCTGGCTGCCAACTATGCTGCCGGAATTTCTCAGCGGCATGCGCTGGACAGCTTGTATACCTGGTTGCGCATCGTGGGAGATGCGCGCCTTCTTCATGCCGCCGAACACACGGCTGAAGGAGTCCTCCTTGTGGATGATCGCATCCGAGTCCGTTACAACCCCAGCCTGCAGAGCCGGAACTTCATGGTGCCGGGGGTCATCGCGTTGATTCTGCTCATCATGACGTCGATCATGACGTCGATGAGCATGGTGCGCGAAAAGGAGATCGGCACGATGGAGCAGTTGATCGTCACCCCCGTGCGCTCCGTAAATCTGATCCTCGGGAAGCTGATTCCCTTCGTCTTCATTGGAGTGCTTGACGTCACCATCATTCTGCTTGCCGCGGTCTTCTGGTTCGACATCCCGATTCGCGGCAGCATCCCGCTCCTTTTCGCGCTGTCCGGTCTGTTCCTGCTCTCGACATTGAGTCTGGGACTGCTCGTGTCGACGTTCTGCAGAACCCAACAGCAAGCGATGATTGTAACCTTCTTTTTTATCATGCCGATGATCCTGCTGTCCGGATTCATTTTTCCGATCGCGAATATGCCCGTATGGATCCAGTACCTGACGTACCTGATGCCGGTACGCTATTTCCTGATTATCATTCGAGGCATCGTTCTTAAGGGAGTCGGCGCCGGAATCCTTTGGCCACAGATATATCCTCTCGTTATCTTCGGCTTGTTCATGATAGCCATGTGCATTCTGAGGTTCCGCAAGCGAATCATGTGAATTTGGGACGGGCGCCACCGCAGGATGTTTGCTCGTTCCATTTTGCAGATGGACCAGTCGACTGATAAACTTGACATCGGAAGAAGAAGGAGGATGGACGCGGCTTGGCAAGACTTGATAACTTCGCTCGCGCGCGCAGGGTGCTGCTGCTGGTTCTGCTCTTGAATTGGTCGGTCGCGCTTGCAAAGATGGCGGTCGGCTATTTAATCAACTCACTCAGCATGATCGCCGACGGCTTCCATTCGCTTCTTGACGGGGCCTCGAATGTCATCGGTCTTGTCGGCCTTACCGTCGCCGCAAAGGAACGCGATGAGGTGCACCCCTACGGTCACAAGAAATATGAGACCTTCACGGCAATCGCGATATCGATCCTCCTTTTCATTACCTGCTTCGAAGTGATCGAGTTAGCCTTTCGTCGAATGTTCAATCCGCAGCCGATCGAGGTCTCGCCGGCCAGTTTCGGCGTCATGATTATCACCATTATCGTCAATATCTTCGTAACCCGCTACGAAAGCCGCCGGGGAGAGGAGCTTTCGAGTGACGTGCTGATAGCCGACTCGGCCCAAACGAGAAGCGACATCTTCGTCTCAATATCGGTCATCGGAACGCTCGTGCTCGCGCACATGGGGTACCCGCGCTGGGACATCGTGGTCGCAATCGGCATCGCCTTCGCCATCGGCCATGCCGGCTTCATGATCCTCCGGCGCAGTTCCATGGTGTTGGTCGATCGTATGGTTCTGGACAAGACGCGCGTCGAAGAGGTCTGCGCCAAAATCGAGGGCATTGAAAAATGCCACAAAATCCGGACGCGCGGCCGGAAAGATGATATCAACATCGACCTTCACATTGTGGTGAACCAGAAAATGGAAGTCGGCGAAGCCCACGCCCTGGCGCACCGGCTCGAGCGCAGCCTCAAACAGCAAATCCCGGGCGTAACCGACGTGCAGATTCACATCGAGCCCTTCTGACCTAAAACGCCACAAAAATTAAGCCGGCCGCCGAAGCCTCCTTGACTTCGACGGCCGGCCGTTCTCTCTCCCGAAATCAGGCGATCCGTATCAGCCCCATTTGTTACGCAAGCGAGAAACCGGCATCCGGAATCTCGATGCAGCTCCGGTCGCCGTTTGCAATCACCTTTGCCTTCATTTCGACGCCCGGCAAAACGTTATTGACGAAGAACTTTGCCGAGTGGATTTTCCCGGAGTAGAAGGCGTAATCCTGGCTGTCGGACGCGACGCTCTTGATCTTCTCGGCTGCAATGGCTGCCTGCTCGATCAGTTCGCGCGCGATCACGATCTCGCCGAACATGTGCAGGTACCGGGTCGACACCGACATGACGTAATCGAGGTCGCCTTCCATCGCGATCCCGCCGATCTTCATCGTTGTCTCCAGCAGGGTGTTCTTTGCGGCGTCAAGCTGCTCGGCCATCTTGCCGACTTCGCCGTCGCCCTTCAGCCCGCCGATGAACTCGTCGAGATATGCCATGTAGTTCTGCATCAGGATGCCGCCGCCGATGTTCAGCTTGCGGCCGATCAGGTCCGCCGACTGAACGAAGTTGGTTCCCTCGAAGATCATCGCGATGCGCGAGTCGCGGCAGTATTGCTCGACCGGATATTCCTGGCAGTAGCCGTAGCCGCCGTAGCACTGCATCGCCATGGACGCCGACTCGAATCCCATGTCGGAACAGTAGGCCTTGATGATCGGGGTCATCAGGTCCACGAAACCTTGATAATAGGATTTCTTTTCTGCGTCCGGATGCGCGTGCGCGAGGTCTTCGAACATCGCCAGCCGGTACGCGAATGCGCGCATTCCCTCGATAAAACCTTTTTGGAACAGGAGCATCCGGCGCACGTCGGAGTGTTTGATGATCGGAACGCGCGGCGCGTTCGGGTCCCTCATCTGGGACACGTGCACGCCCTGGATGCGCTCCTGGGTGTACTGCACCGCATTCTCATATGCGGCCGCCGCGAGCGCGATCCCTTGCAGTCCGGTCGTGATGCGGGCCTCGTTCATCATCTGGAACATCTGCTTCATGCCCTGGTTCTCGGCGTCACCGAGCAGATAGCCGCGGCAGGGACCGCTCTCGCCGAAATTCAGAACGCAGGTGGCCGATGCCTTGATGCCCATCTTCTTCTCGATGCCGGCGCAGGTGACATTGTTGAAATCGCCGACCGAGCCGTCCTTGTTCACCCAGTACTTCGGCACGATAAACTGAGTGATGCCCTTCGTTCCCGCCGGGCCGCCCTCGACGCGCGCCAAAACGCCGTGAATGATATTCGGCGTCAGGTCGTGGTCGCCCGAGGTGATAAAGCACTTCGTGCCGGAAATAAGATAGGTGTCGCCGTCCTTCTTCGCCGACGTCCTCAGATCGCCCAATGCGGTTCCGGCGCCCGGCTCGGTCAGGCACATCGTGCCGCCCCACTCGCCGGTGTAAAGCTTCTCGCAAAACAACTCGCGCAGATACTGCGGGCCGAAGTTCTCGACCATATGCGCAACGCCAGGGCCGGGGAAATACAGCATGAAACTGGTGCAGGCGCCCGTCAGAATCTCGCCCGCGCTCATGGCGACCACGGTCGGAAGCCCCTGTCCGCCCCATTCCTGACTGTTGGACATCGCGATCCAGCCGTTTTCGCAGGCCAGCTTGTACGCCTTGTGGAAATACTCCGGCGCCTTCACCACGCCCTTGTCGTACTTCGCGCCGTCGCGGTCGGCGTCCTGATTCATCGGACCGAGCACTTCCTGAGCGAACTTGATCGCTTCGGTGATGATCATGTCGAAGTCTTCCACCGCAAAGTCCTTGTACTTCTCCAGTTCGCAGAGCTGCTCCACGCGGAGCTGCTCATTCATGATGAAATCGATGTCGCGCTTGTTGATACGGTAGTAGTTATTACCCATACGTCCTCTCCTTTGAAGCTCAGCCTCAGACAAAACACCTGCATTCTTAGTCCATGCCGCGAGCCGACGTAGCAGACAGACTTTCTTTCGGCGGATTCCAAAGGTCCTGCCGGGGGTTATCGGCCCGGGGTTGCGCCAACAGTCTATCAGAAAGAGCCCCAGATTTCCACAACTTTTTCAAGTAACACGGGCGATTTTTCCGCAAATCCGAAACCTGCGGCTCTCATCATTCGTCCGAGTGCGGGCCCGTCGATAGGGTCAAAACCTTGTCAATCCTCACCTCAAGCCGATGCTTCGCCTGGGGAACCGGCTTCAATCCTTCCTCGCCGGGTATATATCCATTTATCATCTCGGTCTCAACCGCCTTGTCAACTAGGGCTTACGCATCTAAATCGGCCCTTGGGGGCGGATTTTTGCTGACTGCTCCTTCTTATTGGCTCTGTTGGGTTTCCTTTGTGGTTTTGGAGAT
>QZKU01000064.1 GCA_003598085.1 Candidatus Abyssobacteria bacterium SURF_5 | reverse complement strand
TATTATTATATAACAGATTCGGAGAAATGTCAAGTGCTTTTTTTGATCGCGACTTTGCTCAAGAAATCTGCTGGTGGGATTACTTAAGGCAACTCAAGACCTTATGTGGGAATTCCCCACCCGGTTTGCGGAATCGCTGGGGCTGCGCGTTTTCGCTGGGGTCTGCCGCCGCTTGTGTGCCTTCTTCCGCTTTTACCGTCTGAGCCTATTTGGGTTTATCCTCCCTTATTGCAATAGGACAGGCAATCAGCTAAACTACGGATGATCGCAGGCGGGATCACCGGTTGAAGATGGATTTCCGCTCGTTCGCGGGAATGAACAAAGCGGGAATAAAGAGGCGGAGCTTGAGCAGCACAGTGAGGAGACGGCAGTGAAGATAATAGACATGCACACGCACGCGCAGGACATTCTTTTCTCCGGCGGCTCTGATATAGAGCCCTCGTATGGGGTGCTGATTCGTCTCTTCGAATGGCAGAAATTCAATTGGCCGGCTCCTCATGGCAAATCAGAGGACCCGGTTTACCGTCTTCTCAGAAAAAGGATAGCGCGTGAAACGCAATGGCGGAACGCGATGGCGAACGCCGACGACCTGCAGAAGGAGATGAAAGAGAATAACGTATCCTTCAGTGTGTGTCATCCGATTGAACCGTATGGGAGCACGCAGGAGCTTCTGTCGCACACCGGCAAAAGCAGTTGCCTGATTCCGTTTGCTTCGGTCGACCCGCGGGATCCGAAACGAGTCGAGCGGTTGAGAACCTATGTTGAAGCGGGATGCCGAGGATTGAAGCTGCACCCGATCATCCAGGATTTCCATCCGGAGAGCAAGGAATGCTTTGAGGTCATCGAGGAATTCAGTCAGTATAATCTACCAATACTGTTTCATTCAGGACGAACCACATATTACGTTCCCGAATCACAGGCCGAAGCATTCGGGCGCCTGCCGAATTATACAAAAATAATTGCTTCTTTTCCGAAGGTGAAATTCATCCTCGGGCACATGGGGATGTTTGAAGCCCGGACAGCGATAGAGATAGCGCAGGTTTTCGAGAATGTATATCTGGAGACGAGTTTTCAACCGGTGCGAACCGTCCGGCGCGCCGTCGAAAAAGTGGGCGGCGACAGGGTAGTTTTCGGGACTGACTGGCCATTCGGCAGGCAACGGTACTCGCTCGCGGTGGCGCTGAGGCTGACCGAAGGCGATCAATGGCTGCGGGATCGCTTACTATGGAAGAATGCGGAGGAACTGATCGGTCCGATTCCGACCCTGTGACGATCAGGAATTCCCCTTCCATATGGGAGGCGCTGCCGAGCTGTTTTCGGCGGGCAAGATGATATAAGTAGCGAGGCACTTGGCGACCAGCCGGTCGTTCTGATCCTTCACGGTAACATCCCCGATTGCGGTCCGCCGGCCGCAGTGGATTATTTTCCCTTCCGCTATTACTTCTCCCGAGCCGACTGGGGCAATGTAGTTGATCTTCATCTCGATTGTTGTAAATATTTTGTCTGCACCGAGGAGCCCCCACAAGGCGATGGCCACGGCGGAATCGGCGACGCTGGCCAATGCGCCACCATGCATTACTCCGAACGGCTGAGTAAGCTCTTTGCGAAATGGAAGGCGGAATCGAGAATAACCGGGACCGACATCGATCACTTCCATCCCGATGAGTTTGTACATCGGGACCTGGTTTGCAAAATTGCGCAGTGCGGTATAATCCACCTGCGGCGCCTTTTCATTCACTCTTGTTGCTCCTCTGTGCGAACTCTTTCGGCCGCGCTTTCAATAACCGAGCGATTCGTTCACCAGGATCACCGTGAGCCGGCCGGGGAACATCATTCTACGGATGATCGTATAGATATTGCAGATGCGCATGGGCGAGTCGCAATCGATGCAGACGCCGGTCTCCTGGCAGGGAGTCATGTAATTCACCCGCTTCGCATTTGTGGGAGCCGCAACATTCTGCAGCCGATCAAATGCGTCATGGACATCCTTGACGATCTTATTTGTTCCGGCAATCAGGATAACCTTTTCCGGCCCGAAGGCTTGCGCGGCGACCCGATTGCCAAGCCCGTCCACATTCACAAGTTGTCCGTCTGAGGTTATCGCGTTTGTGCCGGCGACAAAGAATTGAGCTGTAAGGCCCTGTTTCCTGCGCTTCATGTTCTCAGGCATATCGATGCCTGCCTCATACTGATCATACAGGGTATACTTGCCGGAACGGAGCCGTTCGAGCAATCCTACTTGTTCGACCGTAACCGATCCGCCAAGGCCGACGGTCGAGCCTTCCGGAATCATCTCGAGCGTCTTCGCCAGAGCTTCCTGTTTTGTCTGCACGAGAATGCACTCGATGTTGTTTGCCGTAAGCGCATCGACGGTTTTTTGAATGGTGTCCATGCGAATCCTCCATCTTTCATAATTCAGAAATACCCGACAACTATATAATACAGATCACAGCGCGTCAAGTGCTTCCGCTGCTGCAGGTGGTCGCAGTTGCAGGATTTTTATGCCGTCGGCATTCGGGATTTCGAGATGATAGTATAGTAAGGGATTGTATTTTAGGATTAAGGAAATTGAGGCGGGCATAAATGATCGAGGTTGACGGCTCATATCTTGAGGGCGGCGGCGCAATCCTGCGCGTAGCTACGGCGCTTTCTGCGATAACGGGAAAGCCGGTGCGGGTGTTTAATGTCAGGGCCGGCAGATCGAAGCCCGGCCTGATGACTCAGCATCTGGAGAGTTTGAAGGCGGTTGCTTTGCTCTGCTCGGGCCGATTGGATAATGCCTTTACGGGCTCGACTGAAATCGAAATGCATCCGGGAAGAATACAACCGAGAGATATCTCTGTGACTATAGCGACGGCCGGCGCGATCGGTCTATTATTCCAATCGGTCAGCGCGCCGATTTGCCTGGCGGACACCGACGTGAGGGTGAGCATTCTTGGCGGCGCCACTTTTGCGCGGTGGGCTCCTCCCCTGCCGGCAATTCAGCGCGTGCTGCTGCCGCTTCTGGAGAGCATGGGATACCCGGCCGAATTGGAAATAGCGCGGCACGGTTTTTTCCCCAAGGGCGGAGCGCGTGTAAAGATAACCGGGCATCCCAGCCGTTACCGTCGCCCGCTTGTTCTGACTGAGCCGGGAGAGGCAAGCATCGTCAGAGGGATATCGGTTGCAAGTACTCACCTCCAGAAGGCGCAAGTGGCCGACAGGCAGGCGCGGGCGGCCGGGCAGACGCTCGGACAGGCCGGCCTGAAGGCGCAGGTTGAAAGAGAATATGTTGATGCGGTCTGTCCGGGATCGGGAATCGTTCTGTGGGCGGAGACAGGAGCGAGAGCGATAATCGGGGGCGACTCAATCGGCGAGAGGGGAAAACCGTCGGAGCAGGTTGGAGAAGAAGCCGCCAATGCCCTCATTGAGACAGTGCGATCCGGCGCTGCGGTCGATGAGCATCTCTCGGATCAACTTCTGCTCTTTATGGCTCTCGCGAAGGGGAGGTCGGTCATCACCACGCCGAGATTGACCGGCCACGCAAAGACGAACATGCATGTGATAAAGCAGTTCCTGCCGGTGGAATTCGAGGTAAAGGAAGACGCTCTTGTCCGGATCGAGTGCTCTGGAAGCGTGAATTAATCCTGCGCCTCGAATTTCTGCATCAGGCTGAGCAATTCGGCGGGCGAGATCGAATCTACGCCTTCCATATATTTTCGGGAGAGGACGTAATACGAGATCGCGTTCTGCTCGATGAATTCCGGCCGCCCTTTTCCCTCGAGGATCCTGCCGGGGACCCCGACGACAAGCGAGTTTGGAGGGACGTTCATATTCTCGCGAACGAGCGCATTGGCGGCGATCATGGTGCCGTCGCCGATCCGTGCGCCATCCAGGATGGTGGCTCCCATGCCGATCATCACGCGGTTTCCGACCGTGCACGCGTGCATGATAGAGGAGTGTGCGGCGGTGACAAAGTCGCCGATGACGGTAGGGTTGGTCGGAGAGCAATGGATTGTGGCGTGGTCCTGGATGTTTGTGTATCGCCCGATGGCGATGGTATTGAAATCGGCCCGAATAACAGCATTCGCCCAGATGCTGCTGTACTTGCCGACGGTCACGTTTCCGTGCAGGACGGCCGAGGGGTGGACAAAAATTGAAGCATCAAGTTTCATGGAGATCCTTTCTTCTTTTCCGGTCACACATCCACTTCATACAGTTTCCGTTCGGTATTCGATAGCAGCTCGATGCCGTTCGAGCGAACAATGAACGAGTCTTCCAGCTTGATGGCGCCGAAGCCGGGAATGATGGTGTTGATTTCGACCACGAGCGTCATGTTTTCCCGTATTATGGTGGGATCGTCCGGCCCGATGACGGGCGGCTCGTCGAGTTCGAGGCCGATTCCGTGTCCGACAAATCTGCCTTTCTCGTGATATCCCATGAAATAGGGGCCGAATTTCGTTTTCTCCGCGGCCGCGCGTCCGCATTCATAAACGTCGGCAACCGGTGTTGCCGGCCGGATGCTGGAGAATATCTCGTCCTGAACGACGCACAGTTCATTGAAGACGTCTTTCTGGATATCGGTCGCCCGGCCAATCACGTACATCCGGGTGACGTCGGTGATGTATCCGTGGAAGCAGCCGGTGATATCGATCATCACGAGGTCGCCGCGTTTCATGATCCGGTCGCACGCGCTGATCCTCATGGCGCGGCTGAGGCCGATGCCGGAGGCGACATTGGCGAATCCTGCAAAGCGCGAGAGGGTCTCGCCCGACCCGATCATGCCGTAGAAGG
This sequence comes from Candidatus Abyssobacteria bacterium SURF_5, assembly GCA_003598085.1. Classification (NCBI taxonomy): domain Bacteria; kingdom Pseudomonadati; phylum Candidatus Hydrogenedentota; class Candidatus Abyssobacteria; species Candidatus Abyssobacteria bacterium SURF_5. The sequence goes on along the minus strand of QZKU01000064.1, from coordinate 29,283 downwards.
TATGCGCGTCGAATCTGCGGTTGATCAGAACGACCTCGTGCTTATTCCGGCGGAGTTCCGCCTCGATTTCGGCAGCCATATCTATTTCCGGCATTCCCGCGCGAATGACTTCGCGAGCGCGAGATTGTGCTTTATCGATCATTGCGGCAGAGGCCTTCACCAGTTTCACTTCATCCTCGTCCTTTATCATCCGCTGATTGAGGATGTGCGGGCTGATATTGACCAATTCGGCGCCAGTCAATTCCGATTGGATTTTCAGAAACAATTCGGCGGGAATGACGTCCAGTTCGAGGCCGATGCGGGCATCTTGCAGTTTCTCGGAGGCCAGTTGTTCGGCCACCTGTCGGAAGTTACCGTCGGGCACCACATCGGGGACGGTGGCATCATGCAGAGCGAATTCCATGGCGCGGCGAACATAGAGACGCGCCGTCTGCGGTGTTATCAAAAGGATGCTTGGGATTGAGACGCCGGCATAATACAGCAGATCACGCGAGTAGAGCAGCACGGCGGCATCTATATTCATTTCGGCCAGCCGACTGCGCAGAACGTCAATTCTCTCGATGGACATCGAACGAGGCGATCTATTCTTTCCGTTTCAGTTCCAGACCCTCGATTGTATCGGTCAAAAAATTGCGCACCTTTCCGGTTGCCGCCATCATCGCCATTGCCATGGTTTCGCGGATTTCATCCTCGGAGGCGCCGGCTTTCTTTGCACCTGCAAAGTGAGCTTTCGTTCAATGAGTGCAGCCGGTAATAGCCGCGGTAGCGAGAAGGACGAGTTCCCGCGTTTTCGCGTCGAGCGCCCCCTCGACATATTCAAAACGCATAAAAGCGGCAACTTTCATTTCAGGATTCATATACCCCTCCACTGTACCACGATTTTCCTAAGTTTCTTCCGCGTGTGTTTTCGACTTTTCATAATATAACAGAAGCGACAAGATGAAGCGAATGGAGAGGGATCATGGCTGGTGTCCCGGGTTGATTGTCCGCGTTACTGCTGGCTCGGATACTTTTCTATTGCCGGTTTTCTTGCCAATCCGATTCCCATCATAATGGAGAACCCTAACAGCAGTCCGAGGATCACCCAATGAGGGAGCGGTGACCAGAAGGCCGAGAAGAGGTGCCGGATCAGCATGAAGAGAATGGTTGCTGCGGCACCCCCGAACGCCCCCCAAACGGCACACCGAACGGTATAGTTGATCGATTGGCAGTATATTCCGTCAGCCACTCCGAGCAAAGCTCCGATAACGGCGGCGCACGCGGTCGCGCTCACTGGCGGCTGGACCTGAATCAGAGAGCCTTCCAACCCGTTTGGGATAAACAGGCCCGTGAGAATTCCCCCGAATAAGCCAAAAGAAAACGAGAGAGCGCCCCGGATGAATTTCTTATGCGCGAAACCCACAGCGACTCCCAGAAATCCTCCGTATATCGTAAACCCGAAATGGAGGAAAACCCGTGGCGACTGAATGCCGGTCGTTTCCTTGGAGATCAGGAAAAGAAGGATGCCGGCGATAATACCGGCAGTAGTGCCGTAAGCGATTCGGGCCTGATCGCGCTCGGATGCGTTTTCCAGCAAGCCGGCGTACCGCCCGACTTTTTCGACCCGCTGTTTTGTGCGGCTGGCGGAAGAAGGCGCCAGTGTCCGCTGCACTTCAGCCCGGGGCAATACCGGTGGAGCAATATCTTCCTTCGGCTCCGGGTCGGGAGCGGTTGGGGGGAGTTCGTTTCGCTTGAGGTCTTCAGCCACAACCCACCACGGCCGAAATTTGGCCTTGAGCGCCAGGCCACCCTCCTTCTTGCCGAGCAAAACATCTCTCAGTTCTTCCGCGCTGCTCCATCTGCCTTCCGGTTCTTTCCGGAGACATTTCAAGAGAATTGCGTTGAGCCAGTCGGAAACGCCTTCGATGGGGTCTGGGACCATGCTGATGTAATTGAAACGCGAATGCTTCCCCCGAAAGGGCGGTTTACCGGCCAGCATCTCGTACATGGTGATGGAGAGAGAATAGAGATCGGTCCGTCCATCGAGCGGCTGGCCGAGAGTCTGTTCGGGGCTCATGTATGAAGGAGTGCCGGACACTTCGTCCGTCTCCAGATCAACGGCCTTCTCGTTGATCAGAGCGATACCGAAGTCACCGAGTTTCACCTTGCCCTCGGTCGTGACGAGGATATTGCCGGGTTTGATGTCCCTGTGGATGATGTTCTCCTTATGGGAATAACTGAGGGCCTCGCAGATTTCGCACATGAACCGAATCACTTCCGGTTCGCTCAAGCGGCGATTGGTTCTTTTCGCGGCGAGCGCGGCCAGCGATTCTCCTCTGACGTACTCCATCAAGAGGTACTTCAACTGAGGGGTGTCTTCGAAATTATAGAGGCGCACGATATTCGGATGCGCCAGTCGCATTGCGGCCTTGGCCTCGCGTTTCAGGCTTTCAATGGCAGCAAGGTCGTCGGCATAGCGGCTCAAGAGGAACTTCAGGGCCAGGTCCATTCCAAGCTGTTTATCATAACCTCGAAAGACCATGCCCATGCCACCGCGTCCCAGAAATTCTTTCAGCTCATAGCGGCCGCTCAGGATCTGTTGGAATCCCGCACGCGCAGTAGATTCATCGATCACGGGAGGCGGAGCGGGGGCATCAGAGAGTGTGGCAACTGCACTTTTTTTCTCGTTCTTTAGAAGGGCCGACAGATCGGTTCCGCATTTATGACAGAAATTTGCGTTATTCCTGTTTTCCGCACCGCAATGATCGCAATACATACTACCTGTTCCTGTCACTTCATCCGGGCTCGCATTTCGTCGTCAACGTATCCGATCAGGAAGCGCCGCAGCATTTCAATGGTAAGGGCTGTGGCACGCACCTGATTGACCGGATCGGATCCTGCAAAACGGAATTCCCATGCCGTGCTTGTGCTCTCGGACGCGACGGCGATACACGTTTTACCCGACACCTTGTCATCTCCTTCAAGCTCATCGCTTCCCGGCAGAATTCCGAGAGATGCGGCGGCTATATCAGCGCCGCTTTTTGCCCGCATCCCTTCCGCGAGTCTCTTGGAAACGGCCGCTGGATTGCGTCTGGCTTCATTCCATTCCGCCACGTCAATCGAGGCCATCCTGCGACGAGCTTCGTCACCGAGAGCCACAAATGATTCTGTGAGCGTGCTGCCTCCGGCGGAGACAAACCCTTGGGCAATCGCGCCGCCGGTCAAGGTCTCCACGAGCGCCACAGACTTTTTATCCTTCACAAGTAGGGCCGTTACAACACCTTCCAGTGTTTCAGCGTCGGTCCCGAAAATGAGCCGGCCGAGCCTGTTGCGGATTTCGGCCTCTACGGCCGCGATTTTTGCTTTGGCCTCCGAAGGACTTGCACCCTTGGCCGTGATTCGGAGCAAGATCTGTGCCGGTTCGGCGAGAATACCGACGGTCGGATTGGACGATTCCCTGATAAGGTCTCCGACCACACTGTCAACCCTGCTTTCGCCCATCCCGCAGATTTTGAGGACGCGCGAAGCAATGGTCGTCTCACCCAACGAAAACCGTGCGCGAAGGAAGGGAATAACAACCGTTTCCATCAGGAATTTCAACTCGCGGGGGACGCCCGGCAGTGTGACGATGAGTCGCCCCTGTTTCTCGACGATAAACCCGGGCGCGGTACCGACCGGATTTTCGATTGCCTGTGAATTCCGGGGGATGAAAGCCTGTTTGCGGTTGTTCGGGCTCATGGTGAATCCGTGCCGCTTGAACAAGGACTCGATTTGATCGAACAGGTCCTGCCTGAATTCCAGGGGTTCGCCGATCACCTCGGCGACAACCTCTCGCGTCAAGTCGTCTTCGGTCGGTCCCAGCCCGCCGGAGGCGATGATGATATCGGACCGCGAGAGGGCCGCCCGAAAAACGTCGGCCATTCGGACCGGGTTATCGCCCACAGTTGTTTTGAAATAAAGGTTGACCCCGATTTTGGCCAGTTCCTGCGCGAGAAAAGCGGAATTGGTGTCGATGATTTGTCCTAACAAGAGTTCAGACCCGATCATGATGATTTCTGCATTCATGAGAATTCCTCCTGAAAATTCAGCGAATTTTAGCACAGGCGTATTTCAGTGTCAATGAACCGCGGACCATTTTGCCGTTCATTTCCATCTCGTATATAATTACAATTCGATGGGGATCGATTTCAAAACTGCAATGAATGCCACAGGGGACACTGTTCGGCTGCTTTCCGGAAAGAAGGACACGTTTCGGTTCGAATGTCAGGCATGCGGGCGGTGCTGCGGCGCCTTCACCATCGTCCTGAGCCCCTATGATATTCTCAGGCTTCGGAAAGCGACGGGACGGACGACATCTGATTTGCTCAAGAGCGGGATAATTGAGATCAGGCAAGAGTCCTTTGCGCGGCTCTTCGGCTTCGGTCCCGTAGCCGATTTTTTGGATATCTTTGGGCTGGCGCGTGATGATACCGTGCCCGCGGCCTTTCTGCGATTCCGCTCAGGATCAAGCGACGCGGTGGAATGCCATTTTCTCGAGGAAGCCCGCGAGGGAAAACGGTTGTGCAGCATTTATGATCATCGACCGACAATGTGCCGTCTTCACCCGCTGGGGTGCAGCACCGTCAACGGCAGGCGCACGTGGTTCTTCAGGCGACCCTTGTGTGGAACCGAAGGAGATCGGGTACAAACTGTCGGACACTGGCTTTCAGCTTCTCGCGCCTCAGCCTTTCTGGCAGCGAACAGGCAATTCCTTGCATGGATGCGGGTACTCCTGGACTCGCCCGTGCGTTTCACCTCATTGCCGCAAGGTGAGCGCGAATCGGTCGAGCGCATTCTATATGATTTCGATTCGCTCCCAAGGGGAGAAGAGCAGGTGACATTTCGGGAGATCGGGGAGCTGTTTGGCCGGTGGCAAGCAAAGTTGAGGCTGGCCAGGCAAAAGCGGGGATACTGAAATGCTTGTGGGAATTCTTTCGGATACTCATGACAACATGATCATGCTGAAGAAAGCCGTGGACTGTTTCCTTGGGCGCGGTGTAGACCTCGTGCTGCACGCCGGCGACTACGTCGCTCCGTTTACCGCACGAGAACTGGGGCGTCTGAACTGCGGTCTGATCGGCGTGTTCGGCAACAACGACGGCGACAAATTATTGTTGACCAAAAAATATGAGGGGATCGGTCAGCTTTACGACGGCATCCATCAGCTTAAAGTGGATGGAAAGATGATCGCGCTGACGCATTATCCGGATATAGCGGAGACGCTTGCGTCGCGAGGCGCATACGACGTTGTAATATGCGGACACAATCACCGCGCGAAAATCGTGGAAGGGAAAACGCTTCTTATCAATCCCGGCGAGTGCTGCGGGTGGCTGGAAGGCACGAGCACGATTGCTTTTCTCGATCTTCTCACGATGCGGACGGAGCTCGTAACACTGTAACGCCTCTAAACGCTCGTGGGCGTCGGGGCCATTCAATGCGGCAGAACACTTGACAGTCACCTCCCCGCGGTCTGCTTTCTCGCCAGCCCCTCTATCTCGATCCTGGAGAAGAAAGATTATTTCCGCTTGATGCCGATTCCTCCATCTCCGCCGGAAGAGGAAGACTGATATCAGAAGAAAGGACGAGGAGTATCTCGCCCTCAACGGGCGTCTCAATTTCAATGGGTTCCGGCGGCAGAGAGTCCGGCGCGGTTTGAGCATGGGCACAGCCAACAGAGACGAGGGAAGCGAGTGACAAGACGAAAACGAGATAGAATTTCAGCAAAGTGCACCTGCCGATCATGATAAGTATGACTGTGGCAATGAATGTATAAATTCAGTCTAACATTGCTTCTTGGAAAAGGACACAGGTGGGGCACAATTGAAGAACGACTCACGCGGCCTAAAGAAAGCTTTGGCAAGGTTCCGCGGGAATGGCAGAAAAGAGGGTGCTCTAAAGAACGAGCTTGATCGTCTTTATTTCAAAGGGCCGGAACTTCAACTTGATTGACTTTTTTGCCGCTGGAATCTTCTTTGACGCAGTTTCGGTTATATTTGCACCCCGCGCCTCTTGAAATGGGAATGAGGTCGATAATTCGGTGCTCGTTTTTCTGCCGATCGTCTCATAGAGTCTGACGATGACTGCGTCTTCGTCCCGCGCCTTTTTGAAGGCGGAGAGAATGATGTTGGGCGCATCGATCGACAGATAGGAATGCCGGCCGGTTTCGGGTGAGGCGTCTCCGGAGTAACTCAGCAGCGGCTTCGCCCATTGTTTTCCCCAGAGGTGGATGTTGTTCTCCGACCATGAGCCTTTGTAGGAGGTCAGGCTAAAGGAAAAACAGTGATTTCCTTTTTGCCGGTATCGCTCGCCGAAAAAGAATCCGCTGTTGTCGTTGGTCCAAAGCAGAGGGAATGCCGGGATGGCAGTCAAATCGACCACGGGCCACCGGGATGCGATTGCAAGTCCAACGTCTTCGCTTTCGAAGGCAAGCCAATCCTGCATGCCGCGGATTTTGAATTTGACGGGCAGGTTTTCCTCGACCCAAAAGTCAGCTAACTCATCGCCGTCCCTGTGGACGGCGAATGGGACGCCCATATATTTCTGTCCATTCATCAGCGCGTTTGGCATCTGCAGGAACAGCGCGACATTCGACTTTCCGCTCCAATCGAGTTCCACATGGAGATCCACTCTTTTCAGCCCCTCGTACAGAACCACCTTCTGGCGCCTGATTGAACCGGCGAATTCGCCCTCGGCTGTCAGCGAGCGCGACAGAGTTCCGCGGGACGAGAAGCCGATTTTGGCGGGAGAATCGGCGGCGCGGAAAAGCTCCCCTGTCGGCTCGACGGACTCGCCCGAACCCTCATTTTCCGGATTCTCAAAATAGCTCTGGTCGGGAACGGAGAGCTTCAGGCCGACCCCGAATAGCTCGAACGTGCCGAACTCGAACTCTACCGGACCGAAAGATGCCGCGGCCTGGCAGGCCAACTCCCTATCGAATTCCTTATCATAAAGGCTCTCGATGCACCTGCCGTCTTCGGCGAAGGTAACCCGATAAAATTCATTCTCGATGGAACGTCCGTCTTGCGGGCACGGCTCGTCGCCCTTTTTCTCCAGGAGTGGCTTTATGTAAAAAGTCGAGTAACCGAAAGAAGGCACGTTCCGGCCGAGGAATTCGCCGGTCAAGCGGTGAATGGAACCATCCTTGTGCCGTTCCGAAACCTCGTAGCCGGCGGGGACGGGAGCGCCATCGGCGTCCACAACCTCAATCGCCTGCAGGCCCGTCACGCCGCAATTCAGGTCGAGGGAAACGATATCGTCGCGTCTCCACGAGCCAGGATTGAAGACGAGGACGGGCATCCCGAATTTCGGATCCGCTGTCATCACGGACTTTGCAATGCCGAAGAAAGCGTTTTCGGTCAGCGCTTTACCTTCCCGAACGCTCTTTAGAACGAGGTTTCGCTTGTGCTCATCGCCCTCAGCCCCGCCGCGGGCCTGGTCTTTACCGCCCCAATTGTGATCGGCAGCAAGTAGCGCGCGCTGCCACAGCGCATCGATACCGGCCGCAGGATAGCGTTTAAAATCGCCCTTCAGAATGCACTCGATCGTGCAGAGAGCCTCGACCGAGGGCAATATGCCCTGCAGCGTCTTCAGGTAACGGGTGGTTTCGGCTTGCAAAGTGTGAATCACAATCCACAAATTGGGCATGTCTCCAGAGCGTGGCTGGAATTTACGTTTTGCAAGAATATCGGCGACTTCGTCGAAAGTGGCAAGCCGAAGTTTCGGACGAGAATAATTCGCGTTCCATTGCCTGCAGATTTCCACCAGGGCGGGATTAGGGAGCGTCATGTCATCGCCGTCGGGAATGACGAGTTCAGGACCGCCGAATTTTTGAGCGGCTCGCGCCAGTTCAGTCGGCAAATTCTTTGCCGTTTCCTCATAATCTACCCCCAGCCGTCGCCAGTAGGACCAATTGTAGGGCACGCAGTAAGTAAGGAGTTCCGAACCGTCGGGACCGGTCCAGGAGAACCCCCCTTGCGGTCCTCGTGTGATCACGAGCGCTTTCATTCCGGCATCGAGAACGAGTTGCGGGAGCTGCATTGGGTGGCCGGGCGTATCGAATTCCTTTGCCACTTTGGGGGAATAATTGAAGGTTTTTATGAGCCAGCCGGCGCCGTAATAGAAGTTTCTAACGATCGCCTCCTCGGAGCAGACGTCATCGTTTGCGGAGACGAACATGCCGCCCACATCAAGGCGGCGCTGTTGCAGGAGAACGGCTATTTCTTCTTTTCGATCCGGATACTTTTCCAGATAGCGAACCAGGCCGGCGGTTGTTTCGTACGAGAATTTGAATTCCGGCTCAGCCGACGCAAGCGACAAAATTTCATTTATTATCTCTTCATTGCGCTGCGAGCATATTTCAGGAGAATTCCACCAGGTGTGATCGATATGGGAGTGGTTGACGAGATAAACGGTTTCGAAGGGTGAATCGATTGTCTTTGGCATCTCCAATTATTCCTTTGTGTCAGAAACTCTTCTTGCTGTCGAGGAGGATTGTAACCGGCCCGTCGTTTACGAGCTCAACTTGCATAGCAGCCTGAAACACACCTTCGGCGGTAGGGACATGCCGCTTTCGCAAGAATTCAATTACCATTGCATACAGTCGCCGCGCGAGGTCCGGGTCGCCGGCCTCGGTGAATGAAGGGCGCCTTCCCTTCCGGCAGTCGGCGAACAGGGTGAACTGAGAGACGACGAGCGCCGATCCGCCCACATCATGAACCGACAGATTCATTTTGCCTTCGGGGTCTTCAAATATCCTGAGACCCGATATCTTGTCGGCCATGTAACGCGCGTCTTCCTCGCCGTCCTCTTTGCCCACTCCGAGGAGCACGAGCAGCCCCTGCCCGATTTCAGCGGCAGTCGTCCCGGCGACGGTGACTCCTGCCCTTTCTACCCGCTGGATTACAGCTCGCATCGGTTCTTGTCGTCTATCATTTTGTTGTCATTACATAGACGCCGTCCCAATCCGGGGGAGGCGGCGCGGATAGGTATTCCCTGCATCGATTCAGGTATGTGAGCGAAGGGCCGTCATCGGGAACCGCTGCGAGGGCCTGCTCGAAGGCTTTGATCGCTTCTTGCCAGGCCTTTTTTCGGTAGGCCTGCAGACCGATCAGGTAATGGTTCACCACTTCTTCCAGCCCGGGTGGAAGCGATTCGCTTGCGCGTCCCAACACTTCATAAATGCTTACGGGTTTGGCCTTCCCCTTCACTTGAATGAGATCAATCTCGCGCACATGGACGTCGGATTTGCAGAGGGCATAGGTGAATTCGCTGATCATAATACTGGTCGAGTACTGCTTGTTGACGCCTTCCAGCCGGGAGGCAAGATTGACGGAATCGCCGATGACGGTATAATCGAAGCGGGTTTTTGAGCCCATGTTTCCGACCACCATTTGCCCAGAGTTAATGCCGACTCTGGCGTGCAGTTGGGGCTTGCCCTCGGATTTCCATCCTTCACGCATCTGCTTGAGCTTCTCCTGCATGTCAAGAGCCACGAAGCATGCTTTTGCGGCATGGTCGGAATAGTGGATAGGCGCGCCGAAGACCGCGATGATCGCGTCGCCTTCGTACTTATCAAGAAGGCCGTTATATTTCAGTACGATATCGGTCATCGCCGTCAGGTATTCATTCAGCAACTCGACAAGCTGAGGGGGATTCAATTGTTCGGATATAGTCGTAAATCCCGCCACATCCGAGAAGAAGGCGGTCAATTCCATTTCCTTTCCGCCCAACTCCAGCATATCGGGATTCTTGGCAATCTGTTCAACGACCGCGGGATTCATATAATGTTCGAAGGCGCTCTTAATGAATCGTCTCTTTTTTTCGGCTGTATTGAATTTGTACCAGACGATCACGGCATCGGACACCAGGATAGTGCCCACGGGTCCGACCACATCAACCCAAATTCGCCTGTTTACAAAAAGCCAGTAGGCAAAAAGGAGGTACGCAACAAGAAATAGCATCGTGAAAAGAGACCCGCGGATGGTAGTTCGCGAAGAAAGTATATAAGCGGTAAAGAACCCGATGAAAACGAAGATCGGGAGTTTCCATCGAGAGGCGAAGGGCGTGATGAACTGAGCGGTCACTATGGTATTGAAAACATTTGCGATGGCGCCGACCATGGGATAGCGTGGGTTGAAAGGCATCGGGTTGAGGTCGTGCGTTCCTGTGGCTGTCAGCCCGTAAAAGAAGACTCCCCCCTTCAGCTCGTTCAGGGAAATCTCTTTCCCCTCCAACATAACCGGCTCGGGAAAGTAGAGCGGCCTGTCGGAGGGCTGAGGTCCGCCTGCCCGCAATAGGGCCTGGATGCGGCGGTAGTGACTATCAACCGCCCCGGGGTTCGTTTGAGTTGCTTTGGCGGCGTCCTCAAGTGATATCGCCGGATTGGATTTCAGGAAATGCAACATTTGATAGTGTCCGCGCACGTTTTCAAATACCTCGGCCTGCCCTTCGAAAAGAGCGGGGGCATCCTCCGGTGCGATTGCAAAAACCTGCTGGAACAAGGCGGGCGAGAACTCGCTGGTTCCGGATTCAAGAGCCTCCTCATATTTTCTTGCTCCGTAAATGGCAGCGATACATTCAGGAACGGAATCAACCCCCGGAAAAGCAGACGCAGTTGCATTCATTAGCAGGACGGGGTCATCGAAAATGGCAGTGTCTTGAAGCGAGAGAAAATGTTTAATCCTGCTGAGGGTTTCGCGGTCCTGCAACTGAAGAAGAGAGGAGTATGGATAGTGGCGGAAAGCGTCTTTAAAATCGCCTATCCAATTGATAATCATCTCCCCGCGCTGGTTGATTGGTATGCGCAGAGTTCGCCGGGAACCATCGGGCATGATGGCGTCAGGGATCTCGATGTGCTTATTGAAGTGAAGGCGGAGATTTTTCAACGGGACCTGGAGATACTCGCACGCCATAGCCAGTCCCATGGATGGGAAGAGGTAAACGTGCTCCTCATCCTCCGGCGCGCGATACTGGATGAAGGTGGGGTACTTGCGGACCAGGCCGTCTGCCTCTCGCACGATCTGCGCAAATCCGATCCCGCGAGAAGCCTCGACAAGGCACGGTATCGGAAAGGCTTGCGGCGCAACAGCGTCCGGGACCGAGCAGGTCATTTTGGCGTCAAAAACCACACATGAGCCTCTCCGGAAAAGGAACTCGAGAACGTCGTGCGATAACCTTGAATAATTGGTTTCGGCCAGTTCTGATGGCCGCTCGCTTCCGTCGCCCTCATTCAAGATGAAGGTAGCGCCCCAGTAGATGCTGCCTGCTTTTTTGGCAGCGGCAGCGAGTTCGGCATCGTAATCGCGAAGCGAACCTACAACTTCATCAAGCGAGCTAGCGCGCAGGACGTCCTGGAGATGCACAACTTGCTGACTGTCTTCTGAGAAATAAATATCCACGCCCACCATGGCCCCGCCTGCTGAATGGATCACGTCGATGACACGAGCGTGCTTGTCGCGGGTCCAATCCTGCCATCTGCCCTCGTCCCTCAATGCCCTGTCATCGATATCGATGGTGGCGATATCCGGGTTCTGCTGTATGGGCGGGCGAAGGTTAAATCTGGCGTCGAGCGAGAGGAATTCAACGCGCTCGTACGGCACGGTGAAGGAAAGCAGAAAGAAGATCAGCCCGATCCCTATTCCGATGGCGATCTGCAGGTATTCCTGTCGTTTTTCTTCTGAAAGGTTGAGCATCGATTCACGTCCGCGGATTTTAACGGCGCTGAAACGATAACCGAGCCTGTCTTCTTAAAAAAAAACGGGAAGTATTGCTCTTCCCGTTTGTTGTTGAGAGTTTATGTGCAGTTACGGGTATACAACCAGAAGTCTTTCCCGTACCTCCCCGTCGGAAAGCCCCGAAACCGTGGTGGAAACGGGCCGTTCCGCCGCAGAAAGATCCTCTTGCTGCTCCTCGAGGACCACATCGCGACGGGTCCTATTGCGATCTCTGGCCGTAACTGAAAGCATGCGCACCAAGAGCACCGGATCATCGGGATCAGCGAAGTAGTAACTGTACTCAAATGGCATATACGGATGAGTCAGATGGTGCTGATTATAACTGAAAAACTCGATGATAGGAAAGGGAATGTCCGAAACCAGGTTCGGCAGATTGCTGCGGAGCCACAGGAGCGTTCGTGCATCGGAATCTGTCCAATCGTGCGCTCCGGGTTGACCGAAACCGGTATAGGTGGATTCGGGGCCAATAGGTTCAGGCAAGGCCGCATCTCCGACCGCGGTCCAGGGTGGAATTGTCAGACAGCCAGAAAATAGAAGAACAAAAGCGCCCAGGGCAAACAGCGTCTTTCGCATTTTACCCCCCTTTTCCATAAATGTACAACCCATTCATTTGCCTCTGTTGGAGAAATTATATCCGAGCGTCTCGGAATTGTCAAACAAATTATTGAGTCTCAATGCTTTGTGCAGAATGTTCAATCGATTCTTTTGTCCTTTGGTGAATCCAGATACCTCTAATCGGGCACGGGAGGACAAGATTCAGATCTCCTGCAATATAGGTAGCATGATTCTTGCCAAAGCCGAAACGCTGCGGTCAAATTGTGCTTTCAGCCGGAAAGCAGTAAGAAATAAGGAAGGTTTTCCGGCCAACGAGAACGCTTGTGCAATTCGCAATTTTCCGTCCTTGTCATACATGCCCGCCAGTTCCGGAGGGAGTGTATCGTCTGCAAGATCCGAAATGGAGCGAACAGAGAGCATCGGTATCTGCAATCGAGCCGCCCATGAAGCCACCTGCGCGCTTTCCATGTCAACTGCAAGGGCGCCATATTTTTGGCAGAGGCGCCGTTTTTCCGGCGGGGTTGCGGCGACGGCGTTTGTGGTGACAGTGTTACCGACTCGGTACGGCACCTTCAATTTTTCGCAGCTTTTGATCGCGACGTCAACAAGCGCCGGAGCGGTCTTCCAGAGGCTGCCGCTGGAGACGTCATCATGGAGAGCTTCGGAAACGATGATGTCCCCGATCCGCAGAGAGCTGTCGAGCGCGCCGGCGCATCCAATGGAAATAACGCATTGCGGCGTGCATAACTGTTCCAGTTCGCCCAGGCGCTGGACGGTCTTGAGCGGGCCGATACCGGTGCGGAGCAGATAGACATTTTTTCCGCCAAACGCACCCGAAACAATTTTTTTCCTGGCGGAGTTCGCTGGAACAAGGGCACTGCGAAGAAAGCCGACTTCGCGCTCCATTGCGGCTGTGACTGCTATCGGATCGTACATTTCCGGGAATCCCGGGCAGGAGACAGAGACAGTATGTCCCTTTACTCAAAGAACCTGTACCGGATGATACAGTAAATGGCGGAGAACCCGTCCTTCCACGTGATCTTCTTCCCTTCCTCATAAGTACGGCCGTAGTAGGAGATGGGGACCTCGTAGATCTTCAGACGCCGGCGAGCCACTTTGGCGGTGAATTCCGGCTCAAATCCGAACCGCTTCGAGCGAAGACGCAACGTTTTCAGGATGTCGCTTCTAAAGGCCTTATAACAGGTTTCCATGTCTGAAAGGTTCAGATTGTTGAGCAAGTTGGAAAACAGGGTAAGGATCCTGTTGCCCATGTAGTGCCAGAAGAAGAGGACGCGGTGAGGCCCGCCGAGGAATCTCGAGCCGAAAACAACATCTGCGTTGCCACGGACGATCGGCTCGATGAGCTTTCCATAATCGGAAGGATCATACTCCAGATCTGCATCCTGAATGATGACAATGTCACCGGTTACCTGGTCAAATCCTGACTGGAGCGCTGCGCCCTTGCCCATGTTTTGCTGATGATAAAGAACGGTATATTTGTCTTCGAATTTATTCTTGAGAATTTCGCGCGTGCCGTCCGTCGATCCATCGTCGACAATGATAATTTCCTTATCAAAATTGGTTTGCTCGACACGATCCAACAATGTTTCAAGCGTCTCCTTCTCGTTAAAGACGGGAACGACAACAGATATTTTGGGGGCGGGGAAGGACGCCGAATCAGTATCGCCTGCCGTAAACACACAGGGCCTTGTAGGATGGCTTACGATAAACATCCTCCTTTGGCGGAAGCGGAAAACATGGGGACAAAAGAGCCAGCGGCGGCGGTCATCCTTCCGTCACGCCGGTAGAGTCCTCCAGATTTGTGATACGCTGTTTTACGTCCTCAAGTTTGGGGGCCATGGGATTCAGTTCGATGTACTTCTTGTAGTTTTGTACGGCGCTCTCCGGCTTCCCCAACAATTCCTGCGCGACGGCAAGATTGTAGTAGGCGGTGGCCATGTTGGGATCTATCTCGAGTACTTTGAGGAACTGGTCGGCGGCCTCGGCAAAACGTTGTCTTTCGAGGAGCGCCTTTCCGAGATAATTTCGCACATCGACGTTATCCGGCTGCAATTCGGAAGCCTTCAACCAGGTATTGATGGCTTCATCGATCTTGTTGTTTTTGTACTGGAGGACACCCAGTTGCATGCGGAGGGAGGCGTCGTCCGGTTTATCCTTCACGTCGGCCTCAAGCCGGGCAAGTTCATCTCGGTAGGTTCGGATTTGGCTGATATAGGTCCTGGCGCCGGCAATGTCGCCGGGGGCGAAGGCGTAGAGGGTGATTTTCTCATAATCTTTTTCGGCGGCAGCGGCATCGCCTTTCCGCAGATAATAATCAGCTCTGTCATTATATACCTGGAGCGCACCGAGAGATTTTGGATTCAGTTGTTCTTCCTTCTTCCATGCGGCCAGGCCTTTCTCGGGATCGGCATTACTGTAATTGGAGCGAAGATGAGTCCAGCCGATGGCATAGTGCGCGTAATCGATGGACGGATTCAGTTCCGTCGCTTTCTCGAGCTCAGCCAATCCTTTCTCATACTCGTCCACTTGGATGCAAATGTACCCGAGTCCGAAATGATAACCGGCGATCTGCGGATTTTCCTGGACCAGCTTCTCATATTTTTCCTTATAACTGTTCAAAGCATTTTGCTCGCGCGCGGCCCGAATGAGAAACCGATGCGCCTGCGAGTTGTCCGGATTTTCGGCGGTCAGTTTTTCAGCAAGCGCAATGGTTTGGTCGAATTTCTCCTCCTGGAACAGCTTGATCAGTTGGAAAAGGGGGGGTTGTTTCTCCGCGCATCCTGCAAAGAGGACAAGGGCGGCGGCCAATGCAAGCCAAATCCTGTTCAGTTTCATGCTTAGACTCCCTTTGGTAAAATAAGAGCTGTCATTTGCCGAGGTGACGCTTTCCTTCTTCAGCTTCCTTAATGAGGCGATCGTAGTTTTCCATGGCCTCCTGAGCTTTTATGTCATGCATCTGCTGTGACAGCTTGCGTGACCCAATCTCTCTGATGTATGCCTTTATGGCGTCGTGGAAGGTGCTGTTTACTCTGCACAGATAGCCATCGGGCAATTCTGTAACCGACTGAATCTTCTCTTTTCCCGAACCTGCCGTTTTGACCCAGTACTGCAGCATCTTGAAGACTTGGGCCACATCGGTCACGTCGAAATTCTTTCGGTCGGTTTCTTTCAATTCCCGCGCAACCACGGCTATCTGCTTCATGTTCAGCTTGATTTTCATCTGTGTATTCTTCTCACCGAGGGGAAAGCTTATGATCCTTCGCCGGGAGCGGCTTCTCCGGGGAGAGCACCGCTGTCTTGCAGCGCCTGGAGGTAGTTTTCAGTCTGCTTCTTCCACTTTTCATCTATCTCCTGCATCTTCTTCTTATCGCCCTTATTCTCGTATGCCTCATGAAGGCTGCGATAGGCTAAAATATAACCGGGCTCTAGCTCCAGCGCATTCTGAAATTCGGCGATGGCCTTATCCACGTCACCTTTCTGTAAATACGCTTGCCCCAGATTGTGGTGAATCGCAGGGTCTTCCGGGTTCAATTCCAATGCCTTATCGTACTGTTGAATCGCTTCATCAAACCGCTGCAACTTGATAAAAACGTCGCCAATCGCGTGATACCCCTTCACAAAGTACGGATTGAGGGCAACGGATTTTTCAAAATTAGGCAAAGCTTCCTCATTGCGGCCCACCAGCAAGAGGGCGAGACCTCGATTAAAATGCGCTTCAGCGAATGTGGGTTCAATCTGGATGACCTCTGCCCATGCCTCGGCGGCCAGGTCATCACGTCCTTGCTCAGCGTACCTTTTGGCGATCATCTGATAAATCAGAGAGAGATAACGCTTGATGTTCGGGTCGGACATCAGCGGCTGTGCGATTGGGCGCAACTCGGTCATTACCCCCGCCACAACTTCCGGGGTAAGTTTTTCCGGATGCATATCGAGCACTTCCTGGGCGTACGCCTCGATCAATCCATACCTGGCTATCTGGTTTTCGGGATCGCTTTCCAGAGCAAGTCTGTAATGGTGGATTGCCTGCGCATACTGCTTTTCGGCATGAAATGTCTTGGCTTTCTTGATATTGGAATCGCCGCACCCAAGAAATAATACCAGCGCCGGCAAGACAACTGCCACCAGGACTGGACCCACTAACTTTCGCATGAATTTCCTCCTTGTTCTCACAGCAAGACAACAGCGTGCAACCCACAGCGGGATCACCCGATCGAAAGAAGAACCCAAATATCTCCTACGAGCCTCCGAATCAGTTGCTCACCCCCCAGGACTCGAAAAATGACACAGTTGATCATCGTCAACAAAAAGACGCTGATCATGACCGTGATGAAATACGTATTATAGTGGCTCCACTCGCTTCGCTTGATGATCAGACCGATCGTCGACAGCAGAAGAGCGCCCACACATACTCCTACCAAAAAGAATTGGTATGTAGTAAATGTCAAGCGCACTGCCGGCGCCATATACCCCAGGGCGCTCAAAAAGGCAAACACCACGAAGCTCAGCGAAATGCAAACGGTCAGGAAAAATCTCTTCAGGTTCTGTTCCATTCAATCCTGCTTCGGTGGTATGCCTGCCGATCTCATGCCGTTGCGGTAAAAAATATTATAGCTGGACTGGCATAAAAAAATCAACTTTTGAAACCTCTTTATTCCACAGTAACTTACAAAGTGCAGGCGGGCATCATGCGATTTCGCCCTCGAACACCAAATTGTGATCCTGAAGGAATTTGATGCCCTCCTTCAGTTCCTGCTCGCTCACGCCGGAATGCACTTCGATTACGCGAAGGACAGATGGCCCGATATATTTCTTGACCATGTCGAAATCAATCTTTCCTTGTCCCGGCGCCTTGTGGTCGCTGCCGCCGGTCGCATCATGCAGATGCGTCCCCACCAGGCGGTCGGCAAAATAGGCCAAAAGCGCCTCGTGCTCAATTCCGTAAAACAGTTCCTGTACCGCTGCATGGCCGGTATCGTGCCAGTAGCCGAACGGACCTCCTCGAAATCGGTCGAGGATACCCTCCAGTTCTTCGGTATTGGGAACTTCCCGCAAAGTATTTCGGTTCTCGATGCCCAAGATGAGCGAGAGTCTTTCCGCCGGGCGCCACAGCTTATCAAGGCTGAATAAAGCCGAATCGAGGTACTTACGGCTAATACTCCGCCTCTGTTTAAGCAGTTCCCGTATCCGGCCTTTCTCCACCGCGGGCTTCTCCTTCGCATACTCTTGTTTCAAGTAATGGTAATCATCATCCATTTCGGTAATTCCCAGATGGAGGACGACGGCTGAGGCGCCGGCCTCTCGGGCGAACTCGAGTGTCCTCAGCGTATATTTTACGGCAAGCTCGCGCTCTTCCTTTTCAGGCGAGGAAAGCAGGAAGGCGTCCCCGCCGGCCTCGTCTTCCGAAAGGATGGGTGGAACCGGGAAGAAGTTATGGACGCTTGAAACTGCCGGCTCGTTTCGCTTCAGCGCCGGCGACATCTGCCGGAATACCTCTTCGGTTACACGGTATTCCAATTCGATGGTGTTCACGCCGAGCTTCAGAACGGGCCGGATAATTTCATCGGCGTTCTTCGCTTTGGTTGATTTCCATGATGTTGAAACGGCAAGCATGTTCATTCAATCTCTTAAGGAAGCGCCTGAAATAAATTGATTGGAATCATTTGGGAAAGGAAGCGCTTCTTATTGCCGCGCATTCTCATTTTTCTGAATCGCGGGTTCCAGAACCAGTTCGGGTGGTGGAGCGGCGGCCTCGGGTGCAGCCGGAGCTTTGGAGGTTTCGGCTTTTGCTTTCGATTGCAGCTTTTGAAACACCCACTGTTCCCGGAACACGATGGGCGCTTCCTGCGACTCGGTAGAATAATCCCACTTCTCGATTCGCTCGAAGATGACGCGGAAATCGAGCGGCTGATACTTGAAATTGAAATCAGATCGGGCCTCTTCGGCGGTTTCATGCGGGGCCGTTTGGAAATAATCACCCCGCGCATAGACATATCCTATAAAAGGCTTTTCGGGTGAATCGCCCCTCATTACCTCAATCGTGTATTCGTCGTCGAAGACGATATAGTCCCGGTAATAGCTGTCGTCTTCAGTTTTTCTAACCGCGGGTTCGGTTATTTCAGATGTCAACAGCCAATTACCGGCGAAGGTTTTCAGCTCGTTCAATTCTCGTGCGGCCAGGACGGGCTTGCTTGCTTTCGGCGAAGGGGACGGCAGCAGTCTCTCATTGCGAATCTCATTCCTTTTATTGCCGAAAAAAGGAAGAAAATCAAGGAGACCGCCACTTTCATTTTTCAAAGAATCTTCCCGTTCGAGGTATAAGGAATCCGGTTCATTTCTGCCGTCCTCTTGCGGAAATGCATGTGCGGGTAAAAAGACCAGCAGCAATAACGCCAGACAAAAAGTCTTTTTCATATTGCTTCCTGCAGATTGAAAAATCATTCTGACTCGTTGAAAATTATACATCAGATAATTTCTGAAAGGCAAGGACGCCGGGATTTTCACCGAGGGCGATCGATCATTCGGAACGGGAAAGGCGTATTTTCTCCTGATTCTCAACCACCCGAAAGACCGTGGCGTCGCCGTCTATCTTTCCAATAATGCTGACGGCGCTTGCGGGTCTGATTTCATTGTCTCGGCTGATCGGAGTGGGACCGAAAAAGATGCAGAAAGCAGAGCCTCGCGGCCAGTATCCCAGATCGCCGACGTCAACCAATTCCGCGGCGTTTTCCAACTCCGCGCTCACCGGAATGGTGAAGTAGACTTCTTCTCCCCATCTGTTCGCTTTTGAGACAAATGGGAGCGCATCCCAGATCAATTTGGCCGCCCCGCTCTCATTCAGGAGAGCCTCAGCCGTCACACCGCCCGCTTCTATTTTTATTCGCATCGCCACTGGTGCATCTCCCGGATCTCATAACCCTATCTTCTTGAACAGCGCATCATAATCAATGTGCCGGTCCATCAGTCTGACGGCGTAATCCACCTGCTTTTTCTCCCGAATGCTATGGCGCCCCATGATGTCTTCAAACTTCTCAATAGTGTGCAGCGTATCACCGGGAACGACGATCACCGGCACGCCGGCCTGCTGGGCGCGTGAGATAACGACGTCATTGGGGTAGAGGTTTCCCGTCAAAACGAGGCATTTTGTCGAGGTATCCAGGGCCGCCAGCATAATATCGGCACGGTCTCCGCCCGTGATGACTGCTTTTTCTCGGATCCTGATGAAATGGCGAAGAGCCGCTTCGGCGGTCATTGCTCCCACCGAAAACCGCTCTACCGTCTCATCGAGTTTGTCCTCGCAGCAGAGGAGCTTTCCGTTGGTCAACTCGAGGATCTCGCGAACGGTTACGGCACCCAATTTGGGGTCCTCCGGTATGACGCCGAAAACATCGATGTTCTTGGATCTGAGAAAATCGGAAAGGAGATGTCCGACAAGGTGCTCTTCCCTCGGTTCGACACGATTGAAGATAACGCCGACCAGCCGGTCACCCACCTCCTGGCGGGCCGCGAGCAGGCGGTCTGCTGTCCGATTGATCCAGCCGAATCTGTCAGTCAGCAGCAGTCTCCCATCGACTTCTCGCAGGAAATCGGCTTCCGAAAGACCGATGAAGGAACCGCTCCACAGGTACCCGATGCCGACTACAATAAGCACCTCCTTATCCGCGGCGACTTTTTGGAAAGAGGCTCGGATCTTATCTACCAAGTCGACTTTTCTGCCCTCGAGCACGTCGTCCAGGAGGTCCTGTGTCAGCACGACCGGGCAGAGATCGTCTAATGCGTCGTGCAGGCCCAGAAGGTTCTTGAAGAAGACCATATCCTCGTCGGTGAGGACACCATCCACCCTCGTCGGGAAGACGCCGAGCGGTTTGAAGAAGCCCACCTTCTTATTTGCCTCTTTCAGTTTGAAGCCGGTTGAGAAACAGATCGTGTTTCTTCCCGAGTATTCCGAGAGGGAATCGACAAACAGCGGAATCATTTCGTCACCTCTTTCTTTCTCAGAATGAGCCTGGCATCAAGCGCCACAGGCTCGCGCCCCTCGGGAAAGACCTTCAGGGGATTGATGTCCACTTCAAAGATTTCGGGGAAATCCATTACCAGTTGCGACAGTCGGAGCAGCGAATCGACTATGGGTTCGATGTCGATGGGTTGTCCCCCGCGCACTCCCTGGAGCAACGGGAATGAGCGGATGCTTTGAATCATTTCGCGTCCGTCCTCCACGCTGAGTGGCGCAATGCGAAAGGAGACATCCTCCAAGACTTCGACGTAGATACCGCCGAGCCCGAACATGATAACCGGCCCGAACTGTGCGTCGCGCACCATACCCAGAATGACTTCTTTGCCGCCCTGAATCATCTCCTGGACGGAAATCCCCCAGATGTCGGCTTGCGGCAGCAATCGCCGCGCGCGCTCCCGAATTTCATTGAACGCATTACGAACCTCTTCTCGACTTCGGACGCCAACGCGGACTCCTCCAAAATCCGATTTGTGGAGAATGTCCGGAGACGCGATTTTCAGCACAACGGGGTACCCTATCTTTTCAGCGATGAATTCGGCATCGGCTGCATTACTGGCGATAACGCTTCCCGGGCTTTTGAAGCCGTACGCTGAAATGATCTCTCGTCCCTGATACTCTCCTATTTCAGGCTGTCCCTTCTCCTCGGCTTCCGCCAACAGGCTTGCGACTATGTCTTTTCGAACCTTGAATTCCTTGTAATGCGGTTCGGGCCGGCTGCGCCACTCGATATATTTCGCCATCGCCTCCATCGCGGCCACCGCGCTTTCGGGATACTGGTAATTCGGGATGGCCGCTTTTGAGAGAATGTTGATACTCTCCTTGACGGTCGGTCCGCCCATGAAGATGGAGATAACCGGCTTCCCATTGGTGCTGTAATTGCTGACGACGCGGGCGATCTTTTCGGGGCCACTCATGGCCTGGGGAGTAAACAGGACAAAAACTCCATCGACGTTCGGATCATTATAAACGGCGGCCAAGGCAGCCGCATAACGATCGTCCCTCGCATCGCCGATCAAATCGACAGGGTTATATAATGCTGCGCTTGGGGGGAGGGCTTTCCGAAGAGATTCTATGGTTTCGCGCTCAAAGCTTGCCATCCGAAGCGAAGAATGTTCGACGGCATCCGAGGCGATAATGGCCGGTCCTCCCGCGTTGGTGACAATTGCAATACGTTTGCCGGCTGGATAACGGCGCGACGAGAAGGCGCGGGCATAATCAAACAATTCGGCCATGGATGTGACGCGAATGATGCCGCTTTGAACAAAAGCCGCGGAGAACGCTTTCTCCGAGCCGGCAAGAGATCCGGTATGTGATGATGCAGCCCTGGCGCCCGCCTCCGTCCCGCCGGATTTGATCATGATCACCGGCTTCTTTTTTGTCACCGAGCGGGCGACGTCCAGGAATTTTCTTCCGTCTTTCACTCCCTCGATATACCCGAGGATAACCTCGGTCTGCTCATCCTCACCCATCTCGTTCAAGATATCCGTTTCGTCGATGTCCATCTTGTTACCGAGGCTAACGAACTTTGAAAAGCCGATTCCTTCGCCGAGAGCCCAGTCCAAGATAGCGGTACAGAGCGCACCTGATTGTGAAAAGAAGCCGATGTTGCCCTTTATCGGCATACCCGCAGCGAAGGAAGCATTTAATTGCGCTGCCGTATCAATGAGTCCGAGACAGTTTGGACCCAGCACTCGAACGCCCATCGCCGAGACCTTCTGTGACAGTTTTGCTTCCAACTGCGAACCTTCTTTGCCGATTTCCTTGAAGCCGGCTGAGATGACGATGCACGCAGGTATACCTTTTTCTCCAACCTGATCGAAGACGTCGACAACGGCTCGAGCCGGGATCGCGAAGACTGCAAGGTCTATTTCGGCAGGCACATCGCGAAGTGAGGGGAAACACTTTTTCCCGAGAATGGTTTTTGCTTGCGGATTTATGGGAATTATTTTACCTGGAAATTTATACTTGATGAGGTTATTCAGGATGTTGAAGCCGACTTTCCCCTTTTCTCG
Organism: Candidatus Abyssobacteria bacterium SURF_5; assembly: GCA_003598085.1. Classification (NCBI taxonomy): domain Bacteria; kingdom Pseudomonadati; phylum Candidatus Hydrogenedentota; class Candidatus Abyssobacteria; species Candidatus Abyssobacteria bacterium SURF_5. Next base: position 6,934 of record QZKU01000064.1, on the reverse strand, counting down.
TGAGGCGCCAACAACGGCTATCGATTTCGGTTGAAAAAGCTTCTTCAGCATGAGCAAGATTCATTCTAGCGCTTTGGCGAGAGGCACTGCCGGCTTGCATTTGAGGTGGAAGTACATCAAACTCGGCCGAAGACTTGTTCTGCATCAATATAACGCCGGTGACGAAAAATGTCAATGCCGTAACAGCAGGCGGCACCGAATTCCGTGTTTCGGGCGAGTGGGTCAAATTACTGAATCCAAGCGTGGAATTTTTCTAAAAAAGATGGTTTTTTACTTTTGAGCAAGGTCCTTCTCGATACGCTCCACCATGTGCAAGAGCGTCAGCAGGTTCTGCCGGTCTTCTTCGCTGAGGTCCTCGAATTCCGAACCGATTTTATAAAATCCTTTTGCACGGGAGGGGCGAGCATGGAGGATTTTAATGGTGGCGCGCATTTCGGGCCCTTCAATTGGACGGATTTGGAATTGCATCATCGAACCGGGACGAGGCTTGAAGTTGCTTTCGAGACATACTCCACCGGCACAGAGGTTGAGCAGAAGCGCTCCAAGCTTCTCCTGATCGCCGATCACTTCAGAAGGGGACTCCGGTTTGAGAGAGCAGGAGCAGGCAAAACGCGAGCAGGATATGCGAGAGGCGCGGCGCCTTTCCTGCGCTGTCGTGTCGTTTGCAACGGGTGTATTCATAAAAAAGCGCCTGAAGCCCTGACGGTGCTGATTGGTGGTGAGGCCGCAAATACGTGGGCCTCATTATCGAGGAAAGGAAGCACGAAACTTGCCAAAAGGATTATGAAGTAATGGAAAACCTATCGCTGATGGCATTCGTAGCAGAGATCCCCTCCTGTCACGCCGATCCGAAGCAGAAACGGCGCGTCAGAAGTATGTGGAAGATGGCAGGTAGTGCAGACGATTTCCTCGTCTTGTCCGAAATCCAGGCGGTTTTCAGGCTTCACGATGAAGCCCGGCGACGGCTTCAAGCCGACGGGATGCGGAAAATCCTTATGTTTTTTCCGGTGGCACGTGGTGCAGAGCTGGATGACTTCCTTCGTTAAATCCCCCACTCCCACCCCCGAGTGGGGTAAATGACACGATAGACAAGCGCCTTCCTTGTAAGGATAATGAACGAAACGGGATATTTCCCGCTGGCGCGAGTCATGGCAACGGAAACAGAGCTCTTCCCCCTCCTGCTTGAGCAGCGAAGACAACTGTGCCTGGTGCGGTTGATGACAGGATACGCATCCTTGCGTGACGGCGGTATGCGGATGAGCTTTATCGATCTGTTCCTTGATTCGCGTATGGCAGCCAAGACACAGCTGTGTCTCAGCGCCGGAAAGAATGCCGGGTTCACTTGATCCATGCGGATCATGACATTTGGCGCACTCCCCTCCTTCGAACGGGGCATGCAACTGAGCCCCCTCTTGCTGAGCCATCAATTCTTCATGGCATTGCCCGCACATCTGCTGTCCTTTCTCCAGCAGCAGTTTCTCATTCGAGGTCGCATGTGGGCCGTGGCAGCTCAGGCAGTCTTCGGTCGCGGCAACGTGAGGAAATTTCGCCTGGAGGAGCTCGTCGATATCGGAATGGCAGGTAAGACACAATTCGGATCCGGAGGCGACCAACGATATCTCTTTCGCCTCGCTCGGCAGTTCATGGCAGCTATCGCACATACCTTCTGCAAACGGAAAGTGCGAGTTTTCCAGAATGAGCGAATCATTAGATGAAAAATGGCCGCGGTGGCACAAAAGACATTTGGCATCCGCCTTCAGCAGGTTCAGGTGGGCCTTTGAAAAATCGGGATCGGACGAGTCGTGGCAGCCGCCGCATAATTCGGCAGGTTTCAACTTCAACAGAGAAACATTCTCGGACGTGTGCGGTGAATGGCAGGTCACGCACTCCCCGCCTTCCACGGGAGCATGGACGGACTTGGGTTTCTCCTCCTGCGGGATCCCTTCGTGGCATGAGAAACAGAGACCGGGAACCTGTTCCAGGAGCATCAGGGGATTTTTTGACGCATGCGGACTATGGCAGGAGGTGCAGTCCTCCGCCACGGGATGCACAACGGCCTGCTGCTCACTGCGAAAATCGCGATGGCAGACGAGACATAAATCAGGAATCTGCTCGGTAAGAGTGAAGGTCTTGGAGTCATGGCAGGCATCACACTGTTTCATCTCGAAGGGATAATGCACATAGCGCTCATTCAGGGCGTCGGCCTGGTCATCATGACATTCAAGGCATGGAATCTCTTCGGGTCCGCCGTCCCGGTTGAAAGCTGAAAGGGTGAAGAAAAGAAGAAGCAATGTTAAAAATCCCGAGAATCTGTAGAATCCATATTTTTTCAAGGTGCTACAACTCCTGCAGTCAATGATGATGCTAATCAATCGGAAATGCCCTTTATTGTTTGCCATTCCTGTAAGACGTCGCTGTGAGCCTTTTCGCGTTCGGACTCGATTGTTTGCAGTTCGGTGCGTGTAGGCGACAGAGGAAGCGCGGGCTCAGGTCCTTTGTCTGATCGCCGCTTTTTCGGCTCGGCGGAGGTCCACTCCACGCCCTCTCTTGAGCGTCCGAGTTCGGGATACATTGCCACTCCCAACTCTGCGATCAGATCTTCAACCACTATTTCGCAGAGGGTGCCAAGCGAATTTACCCTTCCGATGCCGAAAAAGGTTTCCTTAAAGTCGCCCTGAAGTGAATGCGTTGAAGACCAAACGATTTCACCGGTGCCGGCATCGACGAGCCTGACCGAAGCGGACACGGCGGGCAGAGGTCCGAGATCTGTAGTAATCACCGCATATTCGTTGACGGTACCGAAGATTATGCCGTCGGCATTCAACTGTCGCGACGCTTCACGGATCGAGTTCACGTCGAGCTGCGATGGAAATCGGATTCGGGACCGCAGGATGAATTGCTGCACCTCGCCCGGCTCGACAACGTTCACCAGGTTTGCGTTGTGCAACTCGGAGATCAAGATACTCGTCATTCTATCCCCGCCTTCGGGAACGCCGCTCAGATTTTCGAAAGGGAACACGGCGATTCGATTAAAGGAGACGACCTCGGGGGCCGGGCGCACCACATAGGTGCGCGAACCGCAGGCAGGCAAAGAAAGGAGAATTCCAAGCGCAACGATAATCGAAATCCGAGTCTGTTTCAGCATATCGGTCATCTCACCATGTTTACCAGTTTCCTGCATGCCCTGCGGGCGAGAACGCTGTAAAGCTGCTCTTCGCCCACGTCGATCACGGGGATTTGCGGGCTGCCTTCCTCAGAGACCGACGCCATGAAGATGATCGTCCCGGTCTGAGCGTCAACCCATCGCACATTCACGGAAACGACGGGATAATTTTCATTCCTCACCCGCACCGTCCCATACTCCTGTACGGTGCCGAAGATACAGGTATCGGCTTTCAATGCGGAACCGATCGATTTAATTTCGCTCTGGCTCAATTTTCCGGCTCGAGTGCCGTCTGCCCCCAGAGCGCGAGCCACCTCGCCCGGCTCGACCACTTCGACATCCACATTCATTAACAACTCGGACATATAGATCATGGTCACTATGTCGCCGGCATATTGAGAATTCGTGTAGTTCTCAAAGGGGATGACCGCCACCCGCGTGATCGAGCTGAAATCGGCCTCGGGATGTCTGAAAGAATTCCTGTCGCGCGCGCAGGCTGCATTGAGAACCAGGAACAACACAACAGGAATGAGGCGAGGGACATATTTCATTGAGAAGCCTTTTGAAAAATTATATTTCAGTTGCATGATTTTCTCCTTCGATGTCATCTTGTTCCTATTATAGATTACGGACGGGAATTAGAAAAGCTTGCTCAGTTCAAAGAAGAAGAACTGGTTGTCCGTTTTCTGTCCGGCTTCAATTTCATAATTAACGGTCATCCTGGTATCCCACATAAAGGGAAATCTTGCCTGCGTTCTAAAACTTGCAACTTCCTCCTCTTCCGTGCCTCCCCGGTGGCCGACGAAGAACGTCAGATAATTGTTCATTCTCCAGATGACGTCGGATAGATAGTTAAACTCACTGGTGCTGATGTCGGCCGATTCGCTTTCGAGGTAATCGAGGTTCAAAAACAGGCTGAGGCGCCTGCTGAGAGCCCAGGTAATGTCTGCGCTGCTGAGGAGCGTCTCGGTGCTGATATCCGGCGTCCCGGCAAAGGTGCTGTCGCTGGTGGTATATTCCGAGGTGAGGTTAATCAGCATAGTCGGTCTCGGCACCAACCTGAGCAGTCCCCTCACCCGCTGAGTATCGATTTCCCCGTCGGCTTCCAGATCCTGGGTTTTGCTTGTGGAAGCCGCCAGATTCAGATCGATCCCGCGGTACAGGTTCATGTCGGCTATGGCGCTGAAGGTATCCGTTTCCAGGACCTGCTCGCCGTCTTCTTCGCTCTGGAGATCGGAATAACTGAGGTTGAGATTGACCCGGTTTGTCGGGAACATGTTCAGGCTGACCGTGGTGAAGGTGCTTCCTTCATCGGGGCCGATATTGGTTTCCACCTCATCCTTGGTGAAAGAGGCCGAGAAGATGGCGCGCTGAATGGGTTGCAGGGCCAGGATGTACGACTGCGTAAATTCGTCTCGATCCGTTTCCACATCGCCCGATTCCGTAGTCAGGAAGCGGAAGTTATAAAGCGAGGTAAAGGACATCCACCGGTAGGGAAGCAGGCGTAGCTGAAAATCGATATCGTGATTTTCACTGCCGACGATGTCTTCTCCCGTATCCTTGTCCTCCTCATTGGATAGGAACAGGTCATAATCAACGGAGGCGAATACACCGGTAAAAAGTTCTTTACTATAAGCTATGTTGAAAGTATCCAGACTCAATTCCGTGCTTCTTCCTCTTTCCTCGGCGCTGACCGATCCGATTGCGAACCGAAACATACCGTTGTTTGTCAACACCTGAAACCGGCCGTTTCCGGTGTCGGCCACCACAAGGTCATCGGCCGGCGTGATAGCAATACCCTCGGGCGCCTGAAATTCTGCGGGACCGCTGCCGGCGGTTCCGAAGGAATCGAGGAATGCGCCGGTGGTTGTAAAAACCTGGATTCTATTGTTTCCTCTGTCGGTGACATAGACCCGGTTCGAGGAATCGACCGCGACATCGGCGGGAAACTGAAATTGGCCGGGTCCAGAGCCGAACGAACCCCATTGGGTGACAAATGTGCCATCGACGGTGAACACCTGGATGCGGTGGTTCGATGTGTCTGCCACAAAAATAAGGCTCCCGCTTGAAGCGATTCCGTGCGGTTCATTAAATCCGATGATTGAGAACAGGAATATGCCGTCAGCAGTAAACTTTTGCACTCGGTCGTTTACCCGATCGGTGACATAAACACCGGTGGGATCAACTGCTATGCCGAAGGGATCATTGAACTCACCGGGTTGGCTTCCGAGGATGCCCCACTCAGAGACGAAGGTGCCTGTCAGATCGAATCGTTGGACTCGATCATTTCCGGAATCGACGACATAAATCGAATCCGGACTGACTGCGATGCCGGCGGGATCCCGGAAAAGGCCCTGGCCGGTGCCGAAACTCCCGAACTCTCCAATGAAGGCGCCGGAAGGACTGAACCTTAGCACCCGGTCGCTCGCTGCGTCCGTCACGTAGATGGTTCCTGCGATGTCAACGGCAACTCCTATGGGAGCATCCAATTCGATGGGAGACAGGAACGTGAGGTTATTATCGAAAATGTTTTCTCTGTGCGAGTATCTTACCAAGAGCGGGCCGTTCTGGTACGTGGTCCGCAGGCCGAAATCGGTTTCAACGAAATCAGTTCGCGGTTCGTCAGCGTCGTCCTTGGATTCAACCCGTATGAAATCCAATGTCAGATCGGGAAATTCCGGACCATAGTCCAAGTCCAGTACGGTAAAGAATGTGTCGGTCTCCAGCGTGAACCCGTCGTCTTCAAGATTCCGGTCAGTGAACTGTCTGTATTCCGTCATTAAGCGGTATTCCGGTCCAACAAGATTTAATCCGACGAGCGGCCTCAGTTCTTCCGAATCCGGATTTGTCTGTTCCTGTCGGGCGAATTGAAAGTACAGATTCAGCAAGTCGACATTGCTGAACGCGGTATTCCAGTTCAGACGCACTCTCTGTTCCATCGACGTGAATGTTTCACCGTCATCTTCGCTTCTGACGTAGTTGACGGTGACCCAGCCATCCATATCTCCCGCAAAAAGGGGTGTAGGCCGAAGCAAGAACGATACTGCCAAGAAAAATACAAGTCCGGTGGCAACGCATGTAAAAGACAGTTTAATCAGGTGATGCACATCCGTTGTTTGATCCACGCATTATCCGCATGGTATCGTACCCTATGCAAAGAACCACATATAAATTTATGAGTACTGATGCGGGCGTAAAAAAGCCTGCAACCTTGCAAACGTCAAGAAGACAATCGAAATCCGGCCGAATCGCTTTTAGATAGAGAAGAATGCCCAATTTCTTCACAAGTGACTTACGAGGCCCTCTCCCAGCGTCACTTGGAACACATTCCCTACAGATTCCAACAGCCGCTCACGAGGTCGCTCGCTTATCCAAAGCCCCATTCTCACAAGCGAGTTGTCCATGCCCACTTCTCCCGATGATTGACAGGCGGGAACCATTGATGGAGATCCGCGTCATGCAACAAAGCTGGGTTTACAGCCGGGATACTGATGATATTCCAAGTTTTCCTCATGCTCTGATGAGGGAGAGCTCCGCAGTGGAGATCAGAGTACATCAACGTCATGATAAAGTCAATGCGCCTGCTAATACTGTCTCGGCAAAATTGGAAAGATTCGATGAAGCCCTTCAGGCGCTTTTTCAATGGATGAAAGCCGATCTCGCATACGGGGCCAATCGAGTAGGAGGCGGAGTCGCCCCCGCCGACCTCTCACACCACCGGGCATACGGTTCCGTACCACGGCGGTTCATGAAGTACCTAAGCTTGCTGAA